>JAKPPP010000183.1 GCA_029547265.1 Bacteroidota bacterium | reverse complement strand
ACTGCAGATGCCCCAATAATGGTTTTAGAGGGTGATGAGTATTTATCGTCGCCCATAGATCGTCGCCCGAAATTCCATCTCTATAAGCCCGATATAGCATTGCTGAGCGGTATTGCATGGGATCATATCAATGTATTCCCGACATTCGAGAATTACGTTGAGCAATTCAGGATTTTTGTACGCCAAATTCCGGCTTCGGGAGCACTTATTTATTGCCAAGAAGATGAATGGGTAAGAAGTGTAAGCAATGATGCGGTTGAAGGAGTTAAGAAGTTGGGATACGGTATTCCTGCCAATGAAATTCGTGATGGTATTACCTACCTGAAAACCGAAATAGGAGAGGTGCCATTACAAATTTTCGGAGATCATAATTTGATGAACCTAACGGGCGCTCGACTGGTATGCAATCAAGTAGGAATTACTGATGCGGAATTCTACAATGCCATTTCATCGTTTAAAGGTGCTGCTCGACGTTTAGAGAAGATCGCTGAATCTCCTAAATTGATTGTATTTAAAGATTTTGCTCATTCTCCATCTAAGTTAAAGGCCACTACCGAAGCGGTTAAAGCTCAATATGCAAATCGCCGCGTGATTGCGTGCATGGAACTACATACTTTTAGCAGTTTGAATTCTGATTTTCTTGCGGAGTATGCTAATTCAATGAATAATCCCGATGTTGCTTTGGTGTACTATAATCCTCATACCATAGCTCATAAAAAATTAGCTCCGATAACACCTGATCAAGTGAAAGAAGCTTTTGGTCGAAAGGATTTGATTGTAATGAATGAATCCTCCGATGTTGTAAATTATTTGAGGGACCAGGTGTACGATAAAGCTGTCTTGCTCTTAATGAGTTCCGGTAACTTCGATGGAATCGATTTGAATTCGTTTGCAAAGGAGCTTGCGGATATGTAAAGTAATATTTTTTAACATTTGCTTTTTAATTGGAAAATATTTTTACCTTTATTATAAATATTAATCCTATGCTAAAAAAACTTACGTTCGTAATGCTTTGTTTGCTTTATAGTAATTTCTCTAAAGCAGCGTATATCACATATACTGGAAGTACTGACCTTTGTTTTGCTAATCCCTCCTTAAATTTATATGCTATGCCTGCAAATGCCATTAGTTATGATTGGTATTTTGAAGATGTGTATGGGCATTTGAATCACTTAACTTCTGTTACAGGGAACTATTTTTCAGCTGTTCGAACTGGGTATTATTATTGTATTGTTACGGACTCAAGCGGGTCTTCAACAACTAATACAGTAATGATCCGACAAACTTGGGTTGGAGAATTTGTCTGGGATTCTCAAGATTATAGATATAAATGTGATCATATTGAGCTGCATGTAAATACTTCCACTATTGCATTTAGCAGTTATCAATGGACAAGAAACGGGCAAATTATCCCGGGAGCCACATTGCCGAATTATTATGCGACTATAGGAGGGTTTTATAATTGCTGGGTTGGTAATACTTGTGGAGCAGATACTAATACATATGGACTAAATATTCCATATGTATTGCAGACATTACCATCTACATTAGCACTAACTTCATCTGTTGGTGATACACTATGCTCAGGTACTCAATTTACATTATCGCTTCCATCATTTTTCGGTGCTACGTACACATGGGTTACAATGCTTAATAATGGATATTTCATTCTGAATGCAAATTCCCCTGATAATTCTTATACTTCCACGAGTGGTGCGCAAGGATATAGAGTATATAGATGTGATGTCAGTAATGCATGCTCCTATCGGACTACTCCTCTAGATACAATTTGGTCTACCGGAAGTACAACGAGTGTAAGTGTTCAATCTACTGCTAATGCTTTTTGTGCCGGTGATAGTGTGAAATTAAGTGCTGTTTCACCAAATACTGGAATGCATTATCAGTGGAAGGAATCAGGTGTAGATATTCCGGGTAAAACATCTAAAGACTTAAATGTATTGTCGGCTGGTGATTACAGTGTTTTTGTAACTAATGGTGGCACTTGTTCTGCTACAAGTGCCAATCAGGTGATTACTCGTTATAGTAATCCTTCAGCTAAAATAAGTACTCAAGGGTCTACAACTTTTTGTTCAGGCGATTCGGTACTGTTGACCGGAAATTCAGGTAGTACGTTAAGTTATCAGTGGACAAAAAATCAAATTGCAATTCCGGGAGCGAATTCACTGAATTATACAGCAAAAACAGCGGGGAATTACAGATTGGAAGTTACCAATAGTCACGGTTGTCATCGTACTTCGAGCGTGAAGAAGATTTTGGTTAATTCATTACCTACTGCGTCAATTTCTGCTTTGGGCAGTACAAGTTTTTGTCAGGGTGGAAGTGTTATACTGCAAGGTCCTTCAACTAGCGGATTAAGTTATCAATGGAAGAAGAATGGTGTAGCTCTTGCTTCGGCGAATACGAATCAGTATTTAGCATCTACTGCAGGATATTATCGTTGCCTGGTAACTAATGTAAATGGATGTTCGAAATTGTCGAATAGTATCAACGTAACTGTTCCTTGTAGAAGTGAAGAAATGCTGAGTAGCTCAAGCCAATTATATGCTTATCCGAATCCTTCTTCTACAGGATTTAAAATTTCTTTGAATGAAATTTCAGCAAGTGAAATTACTACGCAATTATTCGATATTGCCGGTCGATCAATTAAGTTTGATTTTAATATTGATGAAAATAATGATCTTGAAATCGGAAAATTACCTGCAGGAATATACCAACTTGTAATAAGATCGGGTGATGAATCATCTGTAGTATCCTTAGTTGCTTTGGATTGATGATTATTAAAAGTTTATCTAATAGTAATGAGGCTGTCCTATGTAAATAAGACAGCCTCTTTTATTAAGTGTAGGAGAGTGTTTGCTAAAACAAATTCCTGGTTTTATTAAATTGTATGACGGATTATTTATTATCCGTTCATCGAAACGAGGAATTCTTCGTTTGATTTTGTTCCTCTCATTCGGTCGAGTAAGAAGTCCATTGCTTCAATCGGATTCATATCAGCTAAGTGATTTCTAAGAATCCACATTTTCTGTAACATATCACGATCGAGTAGTAAGTCCTCGCGACGAGTACTTGATGCTACTAAGTCGATTGCTGGGAATACACGTTTGTTAGCTAATTTTCTCTCTAACTGTAATTCCATGTTACCTGTTCCTTTGAACTCTTCGAAGATCACTTCGTCCATTTTAGAACCTGTATCGGTAAGTGCTGTTGCAAGGATTGTTAATGATCCTCCATTCTCAATTTTACGAGCTGCTCCGAAGAAACGTTTTGGCTTTTGTAAAGCATTCGCTTCAACACCACCCGACAATACTTTTCCTGATGCAGGAGCTACGGTATTATAAGCACGTGCTAAACGAGTGATTGAATCCAATAAGATACAAACATCATGTCCGCATTCAACTAAACGCTTCGCTTTTTCGAGAACGATATTGGCAATTTTCACGTGACGATCAGCAGGCTCATCGAAAGTTGAAGAGATTACTTCTGCTTTTACGCTACGCGCCATATCGGTAACCTCCTCCGGACGTTCGTCGATCAATAGAATGATCAAATAAACCTCAGGGTGATTCGATGCTATAGCATTTGCTACTTCTTTCAATAAAACAGTTTTACCTGTTTTAGGTTGCGCAACAATTAGTCCACGTTGACCTTTACCGATCGGCGTGAACATATCCATTACACGAGTAGAGTAGTTAGTTGGATTATGAATTAAATTGAATTTTTCGTGAGCAAACAACGGTGTTAAGAAATCAAAAGGAACGCGATCGCGAACGATTTCAGGTGATTGTCCGTTGATAGTTTCAACTTTTACTAAAGGGAAATATTTTTCTCCTTCACGAGGAGCACGAACTGCACATTTGATAGTATCGCCTGTTTTTAATCCGTATAATTTTACTTGAGCTTGTGTTACAAAAACATCATCAGGTGATGGTAAATAATTGTAGTCGGATGAACGAAGGAATCCAAAACCCTCCGGCATTAATTCTAATACTCCTTCTGCAATTACATTTCCTCCAAAATCGAATAATGGTTCTCCTGTTTGTACGGGCTTGCGCTCACGATTCGGAAACTCACGTGCAGGCATTTGCTGCTGTGGACGCGGATATTCCATCGGTTGACGAGCAGGAGCAGGCTCTCTGAACGCCGGTTTACTGTCTTCGATAGGTTTAGGAGTCGGCTTTGATTCTACCGGACTTTCATCTGCAGCTTTAGCAGCAGGCTTCTCGGTGCCGAATGAATGTGGTTGGTAAGTCGCTGCTGCCGCGATTTCGTTTTCATCTTTTTGAGGGATGATACGTTGGCGCTTCGGGCGACCATCATCACTACCTGTAGATGCTGCCGGTGCAGGAGCAGGAGTATGAACTCTTGCAGGTGCCGGAGCAGCTTCAGGAGCTGATTCAGTATGATTCTCTGTATGTGCCTTCTTAGGTTCTGCAGTTTCTTCTTTAGTGTGAGATTTTTCGGTGCTTTTCGGGCGACCGCGATGTGCTTTAACAGGCTCGTGTTTTTGAGGCACTTCAATACCTAATTCGGCAAAATTAATTTCAGGATTCAATGCCTGATGATCTAAAATCTTATAAACAAGATCTTGCTTCTTTAAATTCTCGAAACTTTCGATTTTTAATTTTTTTGCTATCTCCTTTAACTCAGGAAGCAATTTTTCATTCAATTGAATGATATCAAACATGTAAAATATAATTAGGGGGTTTTGGTCAAATCGACAACGCAATTAATGCGCACTAATACAAGAAGGGAAGGGGTTTAATAAATCGGGAAAACCGATGTTGTAACTCGTATAAAAATTGCTTCGTGAGCAATTACAATGCAATAATACGGTTTTTAACGTATAAAACACAAATTTGTTTCTGATTTATGGTTATTTTTTCAACATATACCTGCTTAATTTAATATTCTGATAATTTAGCAGCATGATTCAACGTATTCAATCTGTTTATTTGTTGGTATATGCCATTCTCGGCGGACTAATATTAACCATGCCAGTATATTCACTAATTCCCGGCGAAACGTCGGTAGATCAGTCAATTTACCATTTTTCGATGGTTTCTGTCGTGCAAACACTTAACGGTCAATCGAATGTAATTCAGCATTCATGGTTTTTAGTGTTAATGGTTTCAACTCAAGTTATATGCGCAGTTTTAACTTTGTTGGCATTTAAGGACAGAAAGCGTCAGATGCGCCTTTGTCGACTTTTGATGTTTTGGCCAATTGCAATAATCGGAATGTTAATTAAAGGAACATTGGAACTTCGTGAAATGGCTGACCCCGGACATATACTTCGTTTTGGATTTGCTAGTCCATCGCTATTAATCCTAAGTATTTTAGCTTTTCTTGCCTTTAAAGGCGTTAAAAAGGACGATGCCTTAGTACGTTCAGCCGACAGATTGAGGTAATGCGCCTCGTAATCCTAATTCGATTACTTCAGGTTCTAAAATTTTGCCTTCCGAAACTTTAAATCGGATCATGGTTCTCATTTGATGAAATCCGTGCACTCCCGCTGCTCCGGGATTCATATGTAATAAATTTAATGTAGGATCACGCATCACTTTTAAAATATGTGAATGACCGCAAATAAATAATCCCGGTTTCTCCATCATCAGTTGTTGCTTCACTCCTTGACTATAACGTCCGGGATAGCCGCCAATATGCGTCATGTAAACTTTTAGTCCTTCAACAGTAAACGTATTAATGAGCGGAAAAACTTTTCGCACAATATGATCGTCGATATTTCCATATACTCCGCGAACTGTTGTAATTGCGCTTAACTTATCGGTAACTATGATTGGACCAACATCTCCTGCATGCCATACTTCATCGGCCTTTGCTGCATGCGATAATATTTTATCGTCGATATAGCCATGAGTGTCGGAAAGGAGGAGGATGGATTTCAATGCGAGTTCGTGTGTTCGAAGTTCGAAGTTCAATGTTTCGCGAAGCGGATTATAAGTTTACATGATAATTCAAATCGGCTTTGCCGAACTATGAACTATGAACCATAAACGACGTAGTCAAATTTTCTCCACATCCTCATTCTTCATCCACCCTGAGTTGCCATTCGCGATTTTGATTTTCTTCCAGCCGCTGACTTCTTCAATCACATCGATCTTAGTGCCGCTGTGTAACATGAATAGGTTAGTGCTCTTTTCGTCGGGTGAACTTTTTACATAGGTGCCCATGCTCATTACAATTGCTTGCTGCGAATTGTTTAATCGGTGATTAGAGCATCCTGCGATGACGAATAAAAATAAACTTACTATTAACGTTATTCCTCCGGCAATAAATCGTGATTTCTTTTTTGCAACGGTATCTCCAAATAAATAGAGTATGATAAACGCTGCAGCAATCCACAATAAACTTATAGCAATTACCGACCAATATGTAGGTGATAACATGTTTAAGAATATATCCCACCAGCGTTCGTAAAACAATTGAGGAATAGGTTCTATCTTATCAGTAATTTGTGAGTTAGCTAACTTTAAGTTGTAGGTGATGTCTTCGTCGGTAGGGCTAATTCTTTTCGCACGTTCATAATTAAGTACAGCCTTGGCAAAGTCACCTTGCTTGTAATAACAATTACCAAGATTGAAGAATAATTCTGTACTTCGTTTTCCTTCATTCACCAACGATTCAAATTGTATTCCGGCTTCGGCATAATTTCCCGAGCGGTATAATTTGTTTGCATTTGAATATCTTCCTTCCGGTGATACTCCGCTATTTCCTGCAACAACAATTGTGGAAATGAAAAGGATGATAGCAAGCGTTGCGATTCTGATTTTTAAAATTGCTTTCATGCTTTTACCTCCCCTTCAATTTTAGTGATTAACTCAATAGCTGATGAATATGCTGTTGCCGAATTAGCTGCAGATGTTTGTCCACCGTATCTCGCCATCTCACAATCTTCTATCGTTCGTAAGAAAGTATTTACTGTTGATTCACTTACACTTCGTTGCGATAATTTGCCTGCAATATTTTCTTTCGAAAGTTCGGATAGAGGTATCGTTAGTTTGTCGCTGGCATATCCCCACAATGCTCTTGAAATTTCTTCATACACTTGTAAGTGTTCTCCTGCCTTCAACGATTTGTCGGCGAGAGCCAAACGTTTCTGCGCCATTCCAGTTGCTTTCTTGCTGCGCATTAATACTGAATTACTTTCTTCGAAACGTTTCTTTCTTAAATAAAATACTGTTCCTCCAACTGCTAGGAAAGGTAGTAGTGTTAGTCCGTAAAATCCTAATGAACCATAAAATTTACCATCACCATCAGAGAAAACGGTCTCGTTGGTTTTGATATAACGAATGTCTTTTCCAATTAAACGGAATTCTGATTTCTCATTTCCGCCGCTCACCGTCGCACTATTATTTCCGCTTCCTCTTCCTACTTTAATTTTAAACGGACCTTCTGTTTTTGAAACGTATTGCTTTTTGTTTAAGTCGTAATACGAGAAGGTAATAGGAGGGAGTTCGTAATCGCCTTCGTGACGAGGAATTATTAAGTATTCAACTGTTTTACCTCCGCTAACTCCGGCTTCAGAAGCTTTATAGCTTTCGTTGATTTTCGGATCGTATGTTTCTAAGTCGGGAGGAAAATTAATTTCAGGTGGTGCGGCTAGTTTGATGTTTCCGCTTCCATTGATTTTAATTTTCAAATTGACAGGCTCATTTTCTTTCGTCTCTGATTTGTCGAGCTTAGCTTCGAACGATAAGCTTCCAACAGCTCCACTGAATCCGGCAGGCGCTGTTCCCGGTAATTCTCTTACTACAATTTTTACGGGACTACTTTTGAATCCGTATTTCACATCGCGAATTCCATTGCCAAAAAAAGGATCACTAAAGAAAGGATCGTTGAACATTCCGAACGGATCATTCGATCGTTGTCCTTTGACTTTTATTCTGGCGATACACTCCAATTCCATCGGATCGATAGTAAGCGTTCCGCTTTGCTGAGGAAATAAAACTGATTTTTTTATCACCGCAACATTATAACGATTGCCATCAACAGTTTCAACGTTCATTGGTGGCGGTTGTGGTACTTCAATATCTTGATTCCAGAATCCGTTGAAAGCCGGAGCTTTTATTACAGAGTAGCTCGTAATTTGAACGTTGGTATAAAGTTTATACGTTACCGTTACTGCTTCGCCTTCTAAAACCGATCCTTTATTTACTACTGCACGCAAGAAAATATTTTTATCGCTTAATCCGCCGCTTTCATCGCCTCCGTTTCCTCCGCGCTGGTTACCGCCCTGCGCTTGAGCATTTCCTTTTACTACGGTCATGTTAATGACATTTGAAGCGATTCTTTTTCCTTCTACCTCAACAGTTGCGGGACTAATTTTAAATTGCCCTTCACCTTTTGGTTGTAGGATGAAAGAAAAAGTAACGGACTGAGAGAAACTTCCGTTCACATATTGCATGCTGGTACTTTGGTTTGGACCACTTAGTACCATAAAATCGCTGAAGTCAGGAGCTCTGAAATTCTTTCCTGAGGTATTCAGCGTATAGCTGATTTGAAATTGTTCATTGCTGCCTACTGTCGATTTACTTGCTGTTCCTGATAAGAAAGGAGCTTGAGCCGGCGCAGTGTAAACCATGCCAACAAAGAAGTAAAGCAGTAAGAGAATGGAGATTTTAGTCGCTGATTTTAGTCGATACATCGCTTTTCGTTCTTTACGGGACACAAAATAAACGCTTGTTAATGAAAGTTGTTTGAATTTAACTAATCATTAACTCAATTGAATTATTGTAGGTAAACAGCTTCTTGTCCCGGAGTTAGTTCTACACGTACATGTTCTTGCAGTGTAGTGCTAAGTGTAATGCCTACATAATCGGCCTCTACGGGGTAGCGTTTATGGTCGCGGTCGACCAATAACACAGTTCTGATTTTTTTGGTGTCGGCTTCCAAAAAGGGACGCAGACTATAAATCAAAGTCTTTCCTGAGTTCAAAACATCATCAACAACGATTATTACTTTGTTGTCGAGGTCTTGTTTTGAGAGGGAAGGAGTGAGTCGGTAATCGGTTGGGACTTCCTTATCGAGCGCAATTTCGATGAGGCGAGTAGGTATTGGGCAAATACGATTCAACGATTCGAGTAATAACCTCGCGAATACGAAACCGCTTTTAGCAATACCGGCAATTATCAATTCTTTTTCTCCCACCACATCTTCGTAAATCTGAAAAGCGATTCTGTCGATGCGTTGATGAATCTGATGACTGTTAAGTATCAGTGTAGGAGCTTGAGGCATAAATTATTGTGTATCGGTTGATCCAATTACATCCAAAGATCTCTGACGTCCTGCGCCTGCAAAATATCTCTTGTAGTAAGGCTCATTCAGATCACTGATGATAACTCCTCTGGAAGTACTTGAATGAACAAATTTATCATTTCCCAGATATAATCCGATATGTGAAACGCTTCTTCTTCTGCCGATTCTAAAAAATACTAAATCACCTTCCTGAAGATCATCTTTGTCGATTTTCTCCATTAAGTTATAAATCTCTGCAGAGTTACGAGCGCCTAAATTCTTTCCGTAAACTCTATTGTATAAAACAGTAACGAATCCTGAACAATCAATTCCTCGTCCACTGTTTCCCGCAAATCGGTAAGGTGTTCCTAACCAATTAACTATAGTGTCGTAAAGCGTAGTGTTAATTTGATCGGGAACAGTAAATCCGCATTCTTGAGAATAGTAATTCTGCTGATAAAAATGGATTATGTTCTCCTCCGGGTCATTGAAAGCTGTTTGTGCTCTCAGACCTAAAGAAGCAAATAGTAGAAAAGATAATATCCCGAACTTTTTAATCATTGCTGCGAAATTAATCATTCTTACGATTACTTCTCTGAACAAATCATGAACAACTCTTTTCCCGCTCTGGGAGGAATTGAATTGCGACATTCTTCAAGTACTTGAATATTAAGGAATTGACTGAATTGCGGCTTGTATTCTTCTAAGAATCCGCCGAATGGAGGACCTTCTTTTTCGAATTTTTGGTTGAAAAGTAATCCTACTAACTTGCCTTTTGGGGCTAATAGGGTCGACATTTTACGACAATAATCGTTTCTTAATGCCGGATCGAGGGCGCAGAAGAAGGTTTGCTCGAGGATGAGGTCGAATTGCCCTTCGAGGTTAAAGAAATCGTTGCAAATGAGCTGTTCTTTAGGGAATTCGGGATATTTCTCTGCAAATGCTTTCAACGGAGCTTCTGCAAAATCAACGAGATAGGTGTTTATGAATCCCTTTTCGTAGAGGTAAGCGGCTTCGTATGCATTACCGCAACCGGGAATTAATATTTTCAACGATTTATCGCTAAGCCCGTCGATGTATTCTTTTAAGGGCGCCGATGCCGATCCGATGTCCCAACCTGTTTCATGGTTGGAATAGCGTTCTTGCCAATATTCTTTTGAAAGCTTCATTGTGGTTGAATGATTTGCAATGAATGTTTGTTGAGTTTAACTTCGATTTTACTGAGCGGATCTATTGCTTCTCCGTCGATATGTAGGTGTAGAGGTCGGTTGCTTTCTGCCGTAAATGAGGTGCAATGAACCGTTCTCAAATACTTATTGTCTTTTAGTTTACCCGTAAATAGTCGGTAGAACATTCCGGGAATTTTAAACAAGCCGGGACGAGTAACAGCAATCATTTCAAGTTGTCCGTCGGTTATGTCGGCTAAAGGAGAAATCACCGCCGCATTACCGAACTGACTGGCATTCGCAATCACGATCATGTGCGCTTCCGTATCGAACGTTTTGCCATCGTGATTTATTTTAAACTGCGCAATCGGATACTTGAAATATTCTTGCATTCCGATTTTTGTGTAGTTGCTTAATCCTCGTTTGCCACTGTTGTTAAATAGCCAAGCAACATATCCGTCAAAACCGAATCCCGAAACGTTAACGGCAAACCTTCCGTTGATTTGGAGACTATCAATTTTTTGAAAAGAACCTGAAGCCAATTGGCCGAGGGCTAACTTCGGATTATTTTTCATTCCGATATGATTCGCTAATCCGTTTCCTGATCCAGCAGGAATAATTCCAAGTGTTGTATTGGTATTTACTAATGCCGAACCTACTTCGTTAACAGTTCCATCACCTCCAACAGCTACAACAACATCAATTCCATTAGCCACAGCTTGTTGCGCCAGAACTTTTGCATGTCCTGCATATTGGGTATGCATCACAGTGATTTCATACTTCTTCGAAAGATTTGAAGAAGCAATCATCCCTTCAATTTTAGGAGCTAAGCCATGTCCGGCAATTGGGTTTATAAGCAGATGAAGTTTTTTCAAGTCGGATTAGATTTAGAATTATCAATCGTAATTACTAAGGCGATTAAATGCCGATTTTATTTTTTAAAAGTCCGTTTCTGTATTGCTGCAAGATAGATTTAAGTAATCGTTCTTTTTCAGTTTTAATCTCGGGTAATTGATCAATCAAATTATTTTTCAGTAAGCTGTCGCTTTCGATATCGTATAACGCAGTTGATTCATTGCCGTTGAATTGCAAGAGATATTTTCCTTGAATCAATTGCCATGATCCGTTTAGGTAACTTATATTCCAGCGATCTGTTTTACTATTGAAAACAGATTGTCCGAAGGCAGCATATTTGCCGTTGAAATGTAAATAATCGAGGATGGTAGGAAAGATATCGGTTTGTTGTGTTACCTCGTGAATTACTGATCCTGTGTCAATTTGCGGATCGAAAATTATCAAAGGAATTTTTAATTGTCCGATGCGATTCATGTTAAATTCCCCTGAAGCAGGACCAGTATGATCTGCAGTAATGACAAACAATGTATTCTTATACCAACTTTGTTTTGATGCTTCAGCGAAGAACTGTTGTAATGCATAATCGGCATAACCGATGCTCTCGTGAATTGGTTCAGTTCCTTTTGGGAATTTATTTTTTAGTCGTGCAGGAATTGTATATGGCTCATGCGATGAAAGGGAAAAAATTGTTGATACAAAAGGAGCTTTCATTGAATTGATTTTTCTGATCATAAACTGAAAGAACTGATCGTCGAATATTCCCCAATGTCCATCGTAATCGCTAATTGGTCCGTCGTATTCATTTCTGCCGAAGTAATTATTATAACCTGCTACGCGACTAAAATTATCGAAGCCCATCGTGCCATTATTTCCTCCATGAAAGAATGCCGATGAATATCCTTTCTTTCCTAAAATTGATGCAGGAGTATTAATTCGATTTACGTTATATGCACTTGTTATAAATGGCTCATCCATTAAATGAGGAAGAGAAGCAACAACGGCAGGGACACCTTCAATTGATCGTTTTCCGTTTGCATAAGTTTGATCGCAAACAAGACTATGTTTCATTAATGAATCGAGGAATGGGGTATAGCCGTTACCGTTATGAAGGCTTCCGATGAACTGCGACGAAAAGCTCTCCATGATAATAATAACAACGTTCTTATTGTTGAACGAATCGGCGCTGAACATTTGTTGATGAGGATTGAAAAGCGCGAGAGCATCTTTTTCGCTTAGATATTGAATTGAAGGAATAGGCTCGTCGCGTACCGACTTTAAAATTGTAAACGGAGTATTTAATACCATTGGCACAGCGCCGGGGTCGACAAGACCTGCTGCGCTTTGCATAGAGATAGGTTTAAGTTGTAATCCACCGCGCGCACCAATAATGATCAAAGCAACTGAAAATGCTAAACGGATAGAGAAACCTGCAAATGAATCGCCTGAATTATTTCGGGAAGAATTAACAAGTTTAAGCGATACTTTTTTATATATGAGAACAGAAAAAATGGTCATGATAAGCAGCACCAAGAGTAGGTACCAATAAGAAAACAGATAATGGGTGAGGTTATTTGATACATCATCGCCGGTACTGATGAGGCTAAAAAAGTCGGATGTGGTTCTTTTTCCGCTAAAAGGAAACCAAGCTGTATCAATTAAGTTAAACAGTATGGCTATCGCATTAACGGTATGAAACAAAATGGAAGCGAATGATTGAAAGAATTTGTTCGCGAAGATTTTCGCCGGAAAAACGTGGAGTAAGATAAACAGGGAGTGGAGCATAACCACGGCTGCTAAATCGAAACGGAGTCCGACGAGGAAATTCTCTATTACCGATCCATGAATAGTTTCGGGATTAGCGATTATGAAAACCACCCGGCAAAGAGAAAAAAGGAGCATTGCGATTGATAATCTCCATAAGAGGAATCGCAGTTGAAGCATGCCCTGAATTTTCATGTGCCAAAGGTATCAAAGAAGGCCAAACGAGCATAATTGGCGTCCAAAAAAACGCGAATTGGGCCAACGTACCGATAAACTTGACGAACGTACCGAAAAACTTTGTGGTAATGAACCATTTAGGAACAGTGTTTGCAATTATAGAAACAAAAAACAAACTTTTTATGAACTCAAAACAATACGAAGAACTGCCTCTGCACAACCAAAATACCACTAGGGTAATGGTTTCACTTTCCATTATGGCATTTGGACTCTGGTTGTTAGTAGGGATGCCTGTATAGGTTGCAGGAAAAGGTTAGAAACGAAAAAGGCCCCGAATGGGGCCTTTTATTGTTTCTACGAAAACCAATTATTGTTTCGTGTAAGTGTAAGTTGAAGTTACCGGTGAGCTACCTGTAATAGACTCAGTAACATTGATAACGAAAGTTGTTGTGCTACCTGAAATAGAGATATTTCCGCTTCCAGAGAAAGTTCTGTTAGCCGCAGGAGTACCACAATTTACAGTTTGAGTAGGGATAGTAATGCTGATGAAAGTACCACTTACTTGAGTAACGTTAGCATAAACCTTGTTTTCAGCTCCTGCATAGTCACCGAATTTACCGAAAATAACTTTGTTGTTTACTGTAGCGCTCATTCCTAATGCTTCAGAGTAGTTATAATCAGCGAATCCCGGTTGTTGGATTAATACGCCATAAGTACCTGCTAAAGCGTTAGCAGCATTTCTAACAATAACTTCACGGTGAACATCAGCAGCGTTGCCTGCAGCATCAGTTACTTCGTAATGAATTTCATATGTACCTGTTGAATCTTCATTTAATTCAGAATCATCAACACTAACTTTTGAAGTGATGGTACCATCTTCGTTATCGGTGCAAGTAAAGCCAGGCTCAGTGTAAGTGCCTCCGATTGAAGAGATTACATAAGGATTGTCACCATTTAACGTGATTACCGGTGCTTCAGTATCATCATCTTTACTACATCCTGTAAATAATGCAGAAGTGATTACTGCTAAACTTAATAAAAGAATAACTT
Organism: Bacteroidota bacterium; assembly: GCA_029547265.1. Lineage (GTDB taxonomy): Bacteria > Bacteroidota > Bacteroidia > AKYH767-A > OLB10 > CAINEC01. Next base: position 49,231 of record JAKPPP010000183.1, on the reverse strand, counting down.
TTTTCATGATTTAATTGTTGTTTGAGGCTGCAAATATAAAAAGAAGATATATTCTTTTAGGTGAAAAGGTTCAAAAGAATTACAATTTTATACATTTGCAAACTCAAATGAATTAAAACCATGAAAAAAGTAACCCTTACTTTATTATCTGCGGCAATGTTAAGTTTAGTTGCTTGCGGCCCAAGTGCAGAAGAAAAAGCTGCACAAGCTAAACACGAAGCTGATTCAATCGCAGCTATCGAGTCGGCTCGTATTCAAGATTCAATTGCTACAGCTCAAAAGGCTACAGAAGACAGTTTAGCTGCTGTTGCTGCTGCTGCTCAAGCTACTGCTGATTCAATTGCAACTGCAGATTCATTAGCTGCTGCTGCAAAAGCTGCAGTTAAGAAAGCTCCTGTAAAACCTAAAGTTAAAGAAATGCCTAAGCAAGATGCAGCTCCTAAAGTTGCTAAGCCGGGTCAAGGAAGAGGGTAATTCCTAATCCACCGATATTAAAACATCCGTTGTTCAAAACTTAATTGAATGGCGGATGTTTTCTTTTTAGGAGTATTATTTTTGCAACAACAAATTAACCAATCAATACATCAAAACATGAAAAAAGTTATCGCTCTTGCCTTCGTTGCAGGAATGTTCTCTTTAGTTTCTTGCGGCCCTAGCGCTGAAGAAAAAGCTGCTGAAGAAAAACGTCAAGCTGACTCAGTTGCTGCTGCAGATGCTGCTATGAAAGCTGCTGAAGAAGCTGCCGCTGCTGCTGCTGCCGCTACTGTTGATACAACTGCTATGGATTCAACAGCTACTGCAGATACAACTGCGAAAAAATAATTATCGGTTACGGTAATAAAAAAGTCCCTCATTGAGGGACTTTTTTGCTTTCAACCAATTCGTACTACAACAGCAATCCCGCCAGGTTTGCTAATTCGCTTCGTTCGCCTTTCTCGAGGTTGATATGTGCATATACTCGCTGATCTTTCATTTTGTCGATCAAGGTGCTTAGTCCGTTACTGTGTGAATCGAGATACGGCGTATCAATTTGGAAGATATCGCCGGTGAAAATAATTTTTGTCCCTTCGCCAGCTCTTGTAATAATGGTTTTTACTTCGTGTGGTGTGAGGTTCTGCGCTTCGTCAATAATAAAACAGATATTGCTTAAGCTTCTTCCTCTGATATAGGCTAGGGGAGTGATATGTAGTTTTTCGTTTTCTACCATATCGTTGATCTTCTGAAATTCTTTGTCGGTTTCTTTATACTGACTTTGTATGAATTTCAAATTATCCCATAGTGGTTCCATATAGGGATTGATCTTCGATTTGATATCGCCGGGAAGAAACCCGATATCTTTATTGCTCAAAGGAACTATTGGGCGAGCTAAAAATATTTGTCGGTATTTACTTTTTTGTTCCATCGCCGATGCTAATGCCAGTAATGTTTTTCCGGTGCCCGCAACTCCCATAATGGTTACTAACTGCACATTGGAATTTAAAACAGCATGCATGGCGAAGGCTTGCTCGGCATTGCGTGGCCTAATTCCTGCCGATGCATCTTTCGTTACTCTTTCTATTCTTTCCGTCTCCGGATTGAAATAGGCGAGGGCAGAGCTGCCTTCCGTCTTACTCTTCAAAATAAAATAGTGGTTGTAGATAGGTCTTGTTTTTGAAACATCTTTCCAGTTGCACCATCCGTCGGAATAAAGTTTGTCGATTGTTTTCTTCGTGATATTATCGACTGTCGATTTCCCTGTGTAAAGTTCGTTGATGTCCTTTACTTTTCCTGTGAGGTAATCCTCCGCACTTAAATCGAGTGACTTAGCTTTTAATCGTAGGTTGATATCTTTCGATATCAATACAACTTTTCGTCCCGGGTGATCCGCTTGCACCGATAATGCTGCATTCAAAATTTGGTGGTCGGCTTTGCGCTCTCCAAAGATTTCATTCGCATCGATCTTGTTACTCTTTTCATTCATCAAGACCTTGAACTTCCCTTTGGTCGGTCCGTTGAGCGGTATCCAGTCGTTGAGTGAGTAGTCGCCCGATAATTTGTCGAGGCCACGAATAAACTCCCTTGCCTCAAAATTGATTACATCATTCCCTTTCTTAAAACGATCGATCTCCTCTAAAACTGTTATCGGGATTGCTACATCGTGTTCCTTGAAGTTAAACATCGCCTTATGATCGAATAAAATGGCGGATGTGTCGAGTACAAAAATTTTCCTGTCTTTGTTTTTAATTGAAGAAGCTCTGGCCATATACAAGGTGTTTTCTCTAAGGTAACGGTAGAAGATGCCCATGTTGTATTATCATTTGAAATAGAATTCAGCATGATCTTGTTAATAAGGCTTTAGGGTAAAGGCTTGATAATTAAAAGCCTGTATGAAATCCCTTGTGCAGTAAAAGATGTACTTTGCATGAATGACTTCAGAAGTTCCCCTTAAACTTAGCAGCCTAGGCTTTTTAAATGCTGCTTTTATTGCTTACTTTCGCAATCAGCAATAAAAATCTCGGTGATACGCTTCTTAACCCCCAACTTTCTATACGCATTATCCCTTTTAGCTATTCCCGTTATTATCCATCTCTTCAATTTCAGGAGATTCAAGAAAGTCGTTTTTACGAATGTTCGGTTCTTACAGGAATTAAAGGAAGAAACTACGCGTGTGAGTAAACTCAAGCATTTATTAGTTCTTGCTTGTCGTTTGTTAGCCGTTATGTTTTTGGTTTTTGCATTTGCTCAACCTATCATCCCAATTGGAAAGGCAGGAGTTCAATCGGCTCAAAAAAATGTTTCCGTTTTCGTTGACAATTCTTTTAGTATGGAAGGAGTGACCAAAGACGGTTCATTGTTAGAAGTAGCTAAGAAGAAGGCAACAGAAATTGTTAATGCTTATCCCCCTACAACTCGATTTCAATTATTAACGAACGACTTTCAATCGGTGCACCAACGATTGATTACAAAAGATGAATTCTTAGATGAATTAAGTCGTGTAAAAATTTCTCCTATCAGCAGAAATTTGTCGTCAGTCATCGAACGTCAGAAAGAAGCATTTAGTCAGCAGCAATACGATGCAAAGGATTTCTTTATAGTATCCGACTTTCAATCATCTACATCCGATTTAGATCAAGTGAAATCAGATTCATTGATGAACCTGAATATTGTTTCCTTGCCGGTTCAAGCAACTGCAAATGCATTCATCGACACTTGCAGTTTAAATAGTCCTGTTGTTTTGTTGAATAAACCATCTGAGTTAAATGTGGTTGTATCGAACGGTGGCGAAGAAGATCTCGATAATATACCGGTGAAGCTGAGTATTAACGGATCACAAAGAGCAGTAGCTACAGTTTCTGTTCCCGCAGGGAAGTCGGTTACGACAACAATGAGCTTTACAGTAACAGTGCCGGGTTGGCAAAAGCTAGAAGTATCGATTGTTGATCAGCCAATCACGTTTGATGATAAATATTATTTATCGTTTGAAGTAAAGCAAGAGTTGAATGTATTGAGTCTCGACGGACATAACGGTGGACCCTATTTAAAAGCACTCTTCGGACAAGATCCGTTTTTTAAATTCAATCAAGTGCCGGTAAATCAAGTTGACTACTCATCATTACAGAAACAAGATTTAGTAATACTAAATGAGTTGCCTGCGTTGTCGTCGGGATTATCTGCGGAGCTAATGAAATATTTAAGCAAAGGAGGAAGCATCATTTGGTTCCCTGATTCATCAGCCGATTTATCGGGATACAATCAGTTTTTGCAACAAATAGGAGGGGAGACCTTCACCGGAATTGAATCGACAAACGACAAAGTAGAAAACATCGATTTAAAGAGTCCCATTTTTAGTGACATATTCGAAAAAAATCAACGCTCAGCATCAAACATCGACTATCCGGTAACTTCAAAACATTTTGTGTTTACAGGAAATACGAAGAGCTCGCGACAAGTATTAATGTCGCTGCAAAGCGGAGCTGCGTTCTTATCGGAATACAGCAAAGACAAAGGCAAAGTATTTTTGTTTGCTGTTCCGTTAACTCCGGGCTTTAGCAATTTAGCGCGACATGCGATCGTAGTACCAATGTTGTATAAGATTGCACTCTACAGCATGCATTCACCGGCAATGATGAGTGTGATTGGCGGAGATGCATCAATAGAAGTAGAAGCAGCGGAGCCGGGAGGAGAAGAAACATTTCATCTCACCAATGCAGAAAGTAAAATTGATTTGATTCCGATGCATCGAGTATTGCCGGGAGGAATTGCAATTAATGCAAACGATCAAATACCTGTTGCGGGACAATATGATTTAGCAGTTAGCGGAAAAAATATCGCAACACTTTCGTTCAACTATAATCGTAAAGAATCGGTAATGCAGTTTTCTGATGAAGCCACATTACAAGAAAAAGGAAAGTCGGCGCGCATTGGAAGTATGAATTACTACAAGCCTACTGCTGCGGACCTAACAAAAACATTAAATCAACTGGCAGAAGGAATATCACTCTGGAAGTATTGTATAATTCTAGTGTTGTTATTCTTACTTGCTGAAACATTAATCTTACGTTACTGGAAAACATCATGAATCTTTTAATTCGTCAAGTGACCATAGCTGATCCGAATTCGGCTTTCAACGGAAAATTAGTAGATGTATTAGTGAAAGACGGGAAGTTCGCGAAAATTGCGACGAAGATGTCGGATGCTGATATTCCTAACGGCGTTGAAGAGAAGAATGGGAAGGGATGTTATTTGTCGCCGGGCTGGTTCGATATGAAAGTAAATTTCAGAGAGCCGGGATACGAGCAAAAAGAAACGATAGTTAGTGGACAACAATCAGCTGCGAGAGGAGGATTTACCGGAGTATTATTAATGCCATCGGTTAAGCCTGCAATTCAAACACGATCAGATGTAGAATATGTTTTAAATAAGTCGCGCAATTTTTCTGTTGATGTTTTTGCTGCAGGTAGCGTAACGAATAATAGAGAAGGAAAAGAACTTGCAGAAATGTTCGACATGAAGCAAGGCGGAGCGGTGATTTTTACAGATGACAAGCGAGCGATTACCAACAGCGGATTAATGATGCGCGCTTTGCAATATGCCGGAAATATCGGAACCAAATTAATAGCGTATGCTGATGATCCTGCAATTACCGGTGAACCATTAGCCAATGAAAGTACGGTAACAACATCATTAGGTTTTAAAGGATCGCCATCGTTTGCAGAAGCTGTAATGCTTGAGCGCGATGTGCGATTAATGGAGCATACAGGACAACCTTTACATGTTTCGGGTATAAGTACAGCTGAAGCGATAGAAGTCGTGCGTATGGCCAAGAAAATGGGCTTGCCGATAACTGCAGAAGCGTATGCTTATCATTTGTTATTAGACGATAGCAGTTTAGAAGGATTCGATTCGAACTATAAAGTTAAACCTCCATTAAGATCGATTAGCGACAGAGAACTATTATGTGAAGCGATTGCTGATGGAACGATAGACGTAGTGGTGAGTGATCATTCGCCTGAAGACATTGAATCGAAAGATGTAGAATTCGATTATGCTGCGTATGGAATGATCGGATTAGAATCTACTTATTCAGTTGTAAAAAAGGCTATGGAAGGAAAGATGTCGCCGGAGTTTACAGCAAAACTGATGGCGATAAATCCTCGAGAAATATTAGGACTAGAAATTCCTTCAATAACAGAAGGTACAAATGCTAATTTTACAATATTCAATCCTGAAGAAAAGTATATTTTTGGTAAAGCAGATATCAAATCAAAATCGCGCAACACACCATTTATCGATACTGAATTCGCAGGAAAAGTAAAGATGACATTTAACAAGCAAGTCCTTTACGATAATTTAGTTTAAGTTTGCAGCGCAATCAACGAGTAGTTGAATGAAAAAAAATCGGGGGATTAGCTCAGCTGGCTAGAGCGTTTGCATGGCATGCAAGAGGTCATCGGTTCGACTCCGATATTCTCCACTAAGAGGTTGTTCTGATTGAGCAGCCTCTTTTTATTGGTGGTAGAAGATTTTATTGTTGATTTTATTTTAAGAATGGAAAATAGAATTTCTAAATTCAAATTAAAATAATAGCTTTGATTTAAAGGAGCGATATGTCGAATCAAAAAATCAATAACATCAATTTTATCGTTTTAAAAGCGGCAATTATTTCACTTTTCTTAACAGGCTTTTATTACGTTCATGAATATCTTCCTAAACCTATTCGTGCAATAACAGCAATGTTAGAAGCGCCGGTTGCAATTGTATCGGGGTTCTGTTACTATGCAGGAATAAAAGCGGATGTTTATGGTTCAATAATCATTGTGATTATCGCCAATTTTTTGTTTTCGCTTGCTTTTGTTTTTATACTCAGAAAAATCAGGAAGTAAATTCTGTTATTACATCAACTTAACGGTATTTCTAACTTTTCCTTTTCCAGGAAAACTATATCCTTTATCTGTTTTCCAGATTGGGTTTTGTTGTTTGCCGAAGACATTGGTAAAGTCCCATGCACCGTTTCCTTTATTGGCGAAAGTACTTCCGGGTGGAATGTAAGTAACGTTTGAGATATTTACTTGTGCAACATTATTCATCGCGTCGAGTTCTACAATAACACCTTTCATTTGCACGTAAAGATCTTTAGCGGTAAATATGGAAGCACCGTTTCCTCTGAATTTAATTAATGCGCTATCACAAAATGTCTCACCGTGGATTCCTTCAATATAACCGTCCTTTACGGTGGAAGTCCCGCCGGTATTAATGATTACTCCGTACGATACATTACGATTTGATCCTCCGTCGAGCGTAAAATCAATCACTCTGCATTCGCTGCTTTGATCGATAATAACACCTGCAAATTGTTGGTCTGACGGAAAAGTTCTTGATGCGATTACTCTGCTTTGGTTGCTTCCGCTTTTAGATGGTGTAGCACCTTCCCAAACATCTTTACCGCATCCGATGTAATAAGAGATAAAATAATTGTTTACTGCGTTACAACGATAGATTTCAGTACTCATGGCATGGCGTAAAACGATTCCAGTATCGAGACTCATCAACTGAATATTTTCGAGTAAGCTATGAAATGTTCCTCCGATAGCAATTCCAACTGCGCCATTACCTTTTCCTGCATTTCCTTTAATACTTAGATTACGAATATTAAATCTACGAGAGCAAAAAACATCCTGACTCATCTTTTGATTTTTAGGCATTGTATATAGAAAAGGAAATCCTGTTTTGTTTGTTGAATACAACCAAGCTCCATTTCCTTCTAATTGGAAATGATATTCGAAACTCGGACGCGTTGTTTCCGGAAGTCGGATAGTACGATTGATATAATAATCCTTAGGGTTTAAAGTGACCGACAGCCATCCTTTCTCTTGCAGTTTGCACGCCATTTGAAGTGCAGCCCAATCGGGAGTATCATCGAGTGATATATCGGGTATTAATGCTAAATAACGACTACGAATTACCTCTTCTGAATAACCTAAATTTTTGAAAGTAGGAGGTAAGCCGGCAATAGTTAATCTAATATTGATTGCACCAAACCAATCTGGATTTAATGTCTGTTGATCTTGTCGAATCCAATTGCCTTTAGCTTCAGAGTTACTAGGAATTATTAGTCCCCATACCGCATCAGAATTATCGTATTGTTTCCAGACAAAAACTCCTCCACCTTTATTTGTTAAAGAATCGCAATAAGCAACAACGTGAGGTTCGTTAAAGTTCTTTGTGTTTCTTAATGCTTCATAATCTTTTAAAAATTCTGCATTTGCGTTTACAGAGAATAAAGCATAAAAAAGGAGTAGAAATAGATTTTTCATAATGTAAAGGTACAGTACAAAAATAAAACAGCCCCGTTATTAGCGGGGCTGTTTTAAAAATGAAGATTTTAATTATTTCGTAACGATCATACGTTTTGTGATTTGCTCTCCATTGTAGTTTAATGTATAGATATACATTCCGGCAGCAAGATCATTTGTATTGATAGATACAGTATGTAAGCCTGCACCTTCGTTTCCATCAGCAAGAACAGCGATTGTTTGTCCAAGAAGATCAGTAACAGTTAATTTAACATTACCGAATTCAGGGATTACGTAATCAATTGAAGTAGCTGAATAAGAAGGGTTAGGATAGTTTTGGCTTAATCCGAAGTTGTTTTGAGCAAATTCGTTAACTCCTAATGGAGTACAAACTCCTAAGTCAGTGAAGCATACGTCATCAATTACCCATCCTTCGTCAACTGCAGAGAAGTCAGAAGCAAATTTCCATCTAACGATCAATTGAGCATCAATATCAGGACGAAGTGTTTTTTCAGTCTTGAACCAGCTATTTCTGTAACCTGTAAATCCTAATCCTGTTGGGTTGTTTGGATCTAATGCTGTTACATAAGTATAGTTAGGGCTAAATCCGTACAATTGAATATTTGGTGTTCCAGTGAAATCAACACGATTCCAGCTATTACCATAGTCAACTGAATAATCTACAGCACCACCATCAGCACCATATTCCATTTTGTAACGTTGCCAGAACTCTAATTTATAGCAGTGACCTTCTTGAACTCGTATTAATGAAGAGAATAAACCTGCAGAATCTCTATTAGCATAGTTACCTGATAAGTCGGTAGCCCAAGCCACATTTCCTGTATGAGCTCCACTTAAAGTAGGTTTTGATGGTAATCCCATTTGCCAAGAATCTTGACCGGCATAAGAATCAGAGTTTGCAGTTACCCATTGAGATCCACTTTCAAATCCGGTACAGAATGGAAGTTGATTAGTAGTAACTGAGTCAAATACAAGAACAGTAGAACAGATTGTATCGTCCAATTGGTAGTTATCTGTTTGGTTATTTGGATCGTACGTATAAACACAAACATTGTGATATCCCGGTTGTGCAATCCAGTTTGCAGCGAAAGCATGTAGCATTGAGCTATCCGGTTGTAAACCTCCAATTGAAGTATAATCGATGAAGTCAGAGCTAGCTACAACGCCATCAATTGTTAAAACCGCCATATGGTTATTTACAGTTATAACACCATTGTTTTTAATGTTTCCTGAGAAGTTAACCGGTTGACCAGGGAACAACAATGAATTTTGAACCGTACTAGTTACAATAATTGGAGTAACACTTAATGGGATAGGTACAAAGATCTCGAAGTTATCTATTGAAACACCATCCATTGTTCCAAATCCATTATCTAAAACAAATCTGAATTGAATTAATGAAGGAGGTACTCCACCATTAGTTGCATTTTCAATGTTCTTCAAGATTGATTGTTTCCATCCACCATTTAAGTCATCCCAGAAGTTACCATTGTTATACCAATTTGTTGCGTCTGTAGGTATTGCCGGAACTAATTCTGTCCATGTGTTATTGTTATTTAAGCAATACTCAATATTAAATTGTGGTCCAAATATATCAAGTGAACGATTTTGGTAGAATTTCAATGTAGCACCAACAGCATTTGTTAAATCGAAATAAGGTGTATATAAGTATGTTAATACATCACCTGCTACTGCTGAATTTAAGTTTACGTCCCAAGCTGTTGTTGGTGTATATGCACCTGTTGTAGTACCAAAGTTTGGTGTGCCGAATTCCCATACGCTAGTTGTTAAAGCAGCAGGATCGATTGCCGGTGCCCAACCAATATTTCCTGATTCAAAATCATCAGAATAATAGTTTGCATAAGTAGGAGCGATAGTAGGTTGACCATATATTGTTGTACACGCAGTATCATTTAATGCGTTGTTATCACTTGTAAGGTCTGTCCATACGCATACTTGCATTGGACCAGTAGCACAAGTTACAGGTGGAATTGTAATATCTAAACTACTGCAAGGAGGCAAAGTTCCGGTCCAAACAAATGAACCTGACTGGCCATCAGAAGTTAAATAAGAAACAGGAATGCTTGTTATTGTTGAAACAGCACTTGCATTTGTAAGGGTTGCTGATAAGATTACAGAAGTACCTGTTGGATAATTTGTCTGTCCTCCGGCATTAACTGCAGAAACACCAACATCATCACCATTAGTACCTGTAATACAGAAGTCGTCAATAACGGCATTACCACTTTGAACAGTTACAGAAGGATCAGATGAGAATCCGAAGCGGAATTGCACTAAACCAGTATTACCCAAAACATTATTTAAGCAACATAATTTATATGAAGGGTATTTCCATCCAGAGTTTAAACCAGACCAAGCATCAGTTCCGTTATTATACCAAATATTCTCGTTGTACCATTCTTTAGCGCAAGCAGGATCGTTTGGCACTTCATTCCATGTAGCACCTGCATCCGTTGAATATTGTAAGAATACACCATCCCAGCTGTTTTCAGTATTATGGTAAATAGCAAATTTAAGTTCACCAGATGTAATACTGCTAAAGTCAAAGAATGGTGAAGCTAACCAAGTTAAAGCATCGTCAGAATAAGCATTGGCAAGATTAACGTCCCACGCATTAGTTCCGGAATTCGCAGCATTTGGTGCTTGCCCCGGTGTTCCTAATTCCCAAATATCTGTTTGGTTTGCAGTTGAGGGATCAATACTTGCAACCCAACCTAAATTACCACCTTCAAAGTCATCACAATAAGGTGCAGTTACAGTTGGCACACCAAATATTGAAGCACAAGAAGTATCGTTTAATAAGTTTATGTCACCTGCCAATGTCGTCCAAGCACATACATCCATAGGGCCTGCAGGAATATTAATTGCCGGCAAGGTAATTCCTAATACACTGCAAGGAGGTAAACTTCCTGTCCATATGAATGAACCGGTTTGACCGTTAGATGTAGAATAAGAAATAGGAATACTTGTTATAGTATTTGTCGAGCTTGAATTCGAAATAGTAATTGGTAAAGCTAGTGGACTTCCGGAAGGGAAATTGGTCACTCCGTTTCCAACAGACGCAACTCCAACATCATCACCATTAGATCCTGTAACGCAGAAGTCGTCGATTGTTGCACCACCAGTTAAGGTAGCAAATCCATTAGAAGCAAATACGAAACGGAATTGAACAGGAGTAGCATTACCTAATACGTTAGCAAGACAACATAATTTGTAAGAAGGGAATATCCAACCTGAGTTAGGGCCCGACCATGCATCAGTAGCATTTCCACCAATTAAAATATTGCTATTATACCAATTTTTAGCGCAATTTGGGTCATTTCCTACATTATTCCAAGAAATACCACCATCAGTAGAATATTCTAAAGTTACACCATCGCCACCAGCTTGCGCATCATAGAATAAATCAAACTTGACTTCTCCTGTTGAAACACTGCTGAAATCAATGAATGGAGTGTATAAATATGTTAATGCGTCAGATCCATAAGGGTTTGCTAAGTTCACGTCCCATGCATTTGTTCCTGAAAATGCAGAAGCTGGAATACCGGAAGTCGGAGTTCCTAGTTCCCAAACATCTGTTTGATTTGCTGCATTCGGATCGATATTAGCAACCCATCCAATGTTACCGCTTTCAAAATCATCACAATAAGGAGCTGGTATTGTTGGAATTCCTACTAAATTAACACAAATTGTATCATTCGTTAGGTCGCAGTCTCCTGTTAAGTTTGTCCACATACAAACGGTAAATGCGCCTGATGGAGCAACAATACCTGTTAAACCATATGCTGTTTGAGCAGAAGCATTAAGTGATCCCGCAAATGTTGTTGTAACAGGCGCATTGCTATTAACTTGATAAACTACATCGAAACCTGTTTGAGGGTTTAAACCAAAGTTTTTAAGTACCACGTTAATATTAGTGGGTTGTCCGGCAGGAATACCTGTTCCATTTAAAGGAGATGTTAATGCTTTAATACCTACGTCATCACCGCAAGGTATTTTAATACAGAAGTCATCCATGAAGAATCCTGCACCATTTATGGTTACATCAGACGTAAATCTAAATCTGAATTGAGCTGTTATTGCACCCGGAAGGCCAGCAACCGTACCTAATTCATAGGTTGATTCTTGCCAATTCGAGTTACCAGTCCAAGCAGCAGAGTCGCCACCGAAAATAGTTCCATTATACCAATTAACTCCATTAGGATCATTGGTTGTTCCGATAGTTGTCCAAGTTGGTGACGGATCGGTTGGATTAGTAGTATACTGAAAAACTGTACCATCGTAAGTATCCTCTGAATCAAACGTATTCCAGAATTGTAAATTCGCTAAAGTAACTCCTGAGAAATCCCATATTGGGGATGTTATATATGCTTCAGAAAATACAACATAGTTTCCGCTTAAACTTACACCCGCTACATTTGATCCTCCATGAGGAGTGATTCCTGAAGGGACACCAATATCCCAATTTGAACCCGCAACATTGGTAGTGTCCCAAAGTCCAAATGATGCAGTTGGATCCTCGAAATTGTCGCAGAATGGAACTGAACTTCCATCCGCTGTTGTGAAGCAAAAAGTGTCGGAAACACCAATATTTCCACAGTTATCATATAGTTCCGTATACCAACAAATTGTTTCATTAACAGAGTCAGCAGGAGGGATCTGTGTATACCAAGTACTATCTCCGGTAACTAAAAATGTACCGCCAACAGGATTATATGAACCACCATTTACTGAATAGTAAAGTTCTCCCATAGGTTGAATAGGATCTAATGAATTGTCTTCCCCATGAATATAAACATCATATGGTCCTAGGTTATATACAGTATTTTGCCAAATTGGATATCCAACTTGAGGTGTAACAGTAGGAGGGATAAGTTCGCAAGGTGAGGCAACAACAGAAATATCATCTAACAACCATCCGTAATTTCCGTTCAAACCATTATTACTAAGGAAATCAACTAAAACAAATCGCACTCTAACATCAGCTGCATTATTCGCTAATTGAGAAATATCGAATCCTTCATTTTTCCACCAACCATTAGTTGGGGGAATAGCATTACCTAGCGCCCAATCAGCAGGGTATGATATTTCGCTAAATCTGTCATACTGATTTGCGAAATCCCCGGCACCAAGGTAAGAACTGTTAGCCGAAGTAACTTGAGTCCAAGTAGTTCCGCCATCTATCGATATTTCGATTTTGGCAGTATCTACGAATTCAATTTTACAAATTTGTTTGAAGTTCAGTACAACGAAGTTGTTTCCGACAGTGCTGAAGCTGTTACTTGTCAGGTAAACAGTTCCACCTATTCCATATTCTCCTTTGTAGCTATTAGGGCTACTAGTCGAATAAGTGGGGTCGATGCTCCATCCCGGCGAGCCGGTCGGTGTTAACCCGTAAGGCCCCGGTCCATCGAAGTTTTCCGTGAACTGCGCCTTCAACATCGTAGCATTGACGATAAGTAAAAGCGTAAAGATCAGTCGTTTCATAAGGTAATTATTTGGTTTTTCAGTTGAGTTTTGATGTGTATATGTCACAGGAAGTTTCAAAAATAAGAAAATAATACTTCGGTTTTGAAATTGAAAGTCGATTTTTAATTGGAATTTTCAACAAATTACAATTTTATGTGAAGTTAGTTCGTTTAGAAGGGTTTATTCACCGCTAAATACAAAAAAAAACGAGGCGATTATTGTCTAATCACCTCGTTATGAGTAATGCAGAAGGAACTGCTCTTGCTTAATTTATGAAATCCAAGATTTGTAATAATCGTCCGACATAATTTTTAAGCCTTCTTCAGTTAGCCATAATGGTTTAAAAGTGTCAACCATCACTGCTAATTCGTGTGTTTCTTTTGCCCCAATGCTTTTTTCTACCGTACCTGGATGCGGACCATGTGGTATTCCCGCTGGATGGAGTGTTATTTGTCCTTTGGTTACCGATTTTCGACTCATAAAGTCCCCGTCAACATAGTAAAGTACTTCATCTGAGTCTACGTTCGAATGGTTATACGGTGCCGGGATTGATTGAGGATGATAGTCGTACATTCTAGGCACAAATGAACAGATTACGAAGTTGTGAGCTTCAAATGTTTGGTGTATTGGAGGGGGCATATGAAGTCGACCTGTAATAGGTTCAAAGTCGCTGATATTAAATGCGTAAGGGTATAAGTTGCCGTCCCAGCCAATAGCGTCAAACGGATGCGTCGCGTAAGTATAAGGATAAACGATTCCTTGCTTTTTTATCATCACTCTGAATTCTCCTGTTTCGTCGAACGTCTTCATATTCTGAGGCTTACGGATGTCTCTTTCGCAAAATGGAGCATGTTCTTCTAATTGTCCGTAGGTGTTCATGTACCTTTTCGGGAATTCAATAGCCGTAAATGAATCAACAATAAATAGCCTATTGTCTTCGTCGTTGAAATGCAGTTGAAAAATTGTACCTCTTGGGATTACCAAATAGTCGCCATAGCCGAAATTTATATCGCCATAAATGGTTTTTAAAACTCCTGAGCCTTGATGCACGAAAATTACTTCATCGGCATCGGCGTTTTTTAAGAAATATTCGGTGATAGATTTTTTTGGCGCCGCCAACGAAATGTGTAGGTCATTATTTACTAGAACGGCCTTTTTACTTTCTATATAATCTTCTTCAGGCTTTACCTGAAATCCTTGAAAGCTTTGATGACGCAAAAATCTTTGAAATGCAACTTTCGGCTCTCTTGAAAATGGTTCTCCAACCGATTTTACCAACGTCGGAGGATGACAATGGTATATTAATGAATATACATTCGAAAATCCGTGAGTGGATACTAATTCTTCCGAATATAAATTTCCATCCGGTTTTCGGAACTGGGTATGTCTTTTTTTCGGAAAACTTCCTTGTGAATGATATTGTGGCATCGTAATTTGAGGTTTGGGTGCACAAGATCGGAAATATCTTTTGCAATTTAGATGGTGCAAATTTAACCAATGGCTACTTTTGTAACCAAATTAGAATTATCATGAAATTAGTTAGCTTTAAATACCAAGGTGGTCCCGCAGTAGGGATTTATGTAAACGATAAAATTTATCCTTATCAAGAAGCAGGAAAAGCTTTAGGACTTTCTGTTCCTTTTTCTATGCGCGAATTGCTTGAAGGTGAGGAGGCTGCAATGAATCAAGCGAAAGTTGTAGAGGCTAAAATTAAAGCCGGGGAGGTGACTTCTGCTTCTTTTTCATGGAACGAAATTGAAGTGCTAGCCCCTGTACCTCAGCCTACTTCTTGCCGCGACGGATATGCTTTCCGTCAACATGTGGCAGCAGCTCGCCGCAACCGCGGAGTTGAAATGATTGCTGAATTTGACGAGTATCCTATATTCTACTTTACAAATCATAATGCTATTCAAGGTCCCGGAGATATCTATTGTATGCCCGATCATTTCCGTCAACTCGATTTCGAATTAGAGGGCGCTATCGTAATCGGAAAGCGTGGAAGAAATGTTAAAGCTAAAGATGCCGATGCATATATTGCAGGATATATGATTATGAACGATATGAGTGCTCGTTTGCTTCAAATGGAGGAGATGAAGTTGAACCTCGGGCCTGCTAAAGGGAAGGATTTTTCTACTGTTATCGGTCCATTTATGGTAACTCCCGATGAATTAGCTTCTTTTCTTATTCCAGCTAAACCCGGTCATGAAGGGAATAATTACAACTTGCGAATGACTTGTACCGTTAACGGAATTCAGGTTAGTGAAGGAAATATGGGAGATATGGATTGGACATTCGCAGAAATCGTTGAACGTTGTGCTTACGGTGTAGATATTTTTCCCGGAGACGTAATCGGTAGCGGTACAGTCGGAACCGGATGTTTCCTCGAATTAAACGGAACCGGTAAACTAAATGATCCGAATTATCCTGTTCAATGGTTGCAAGCCGGGGATGTTGTAGAAATGACAATCGACGGATTAGGATGTTTATCAAATACTATAAAGAAAGAAGATTCTGAATTTTCAATATTGAACTTAAAGAAGAAGGCACAAACGGCTTAAAATGAAAAAAGTCAGTTCTTGCAGCCTTACGGGGCTGCTTACGAACTGACAATCAACCAGAAAAGCTAACCATTCTTCTCACACCGGATTTGGAGGAGTCAGTCCGGAGTAACCTTACGGGGTTACTCCTTATCTGACAATCAACCTAAAAACACCAAAACCATGTGTTATGCCTTACGGGGCAATATCGTCATAGAGAATATTTGATTTAGTCAGCCCGGGCTGCCTTACGGGGCAGCCCATACCTGACATCAACCTAAACCAAACAAAACCCTATTGTTTTTGCTTTTTTAAATGCTCTTTTAAGAACGAAAACCTTAATCACTCTAGGTTTTATATCGAAGTTAAACGGGCATGATCTACTAAGGTTACCCTTTTTTCATATTTACTTACAACTGTAAGTCAGTGAGTTGTAAAACGATTAAAATATGACAAAAACTTTGCACGACTACTGAATGTTACCTCTATAAATTATATTTCTCGCCATAAAAATCGATTGTAAGAAAATCGACAAAATGATTCGAGAACTGTCGAAAATCATAATAAAACAAGGATGCCGCAAAAGGATTCAGTAACTTTGCAGTACCAATAAAAAGAAAAAAATCTCCCCATGAATACAAATAGTGTTTTAAATACCATAGAAGAGGCATTAGAGGACATTCGTAATGGTAAAATTGTGATTGTAGTTGATGATGAGGACCGTGAAAATGAAGGAGATTTTCTTGTTGCTTCGGAATGCGCTACTCCTGAAGTAATCAACTTTATGGCTACTCATGGCCGTGGATTAATTTGCGTTTCTCTGTCAGAGGAAAGATGTCAAGAGTTGAATCTTCCGATGATGGTTAACAATAATACTGCGTCTCATGAAACAGCATTTACCGTATCGGTAGATTTATTAGGACATGGTTGCACAACAGGTATTTCAGCTTCTGATCGATCGAAAACAATTTTAGCATTAATCAATAAAGATACAAAGCCTGAAGATTTAGGTCGCCCCGGACATATTTTCCCTCTTAGAGCTAAGACAGGTGGCGTTATTCGTCGTGCGGGACATACTGAAGCATCGATGGATATGGCTCGAATTGCCGGATTTCAACCTTCAGGAACAATTGTTGAAATAATGAATGAAGATGGCAGCATGGCTCGTCTTCCTGAGCTTTTAGAGATTGCCAAGAAGTTCTCAATGAAAATAGTGTCTATTGAGCAACTGATTAAATATCGTTTGGAGCATGAATCATTGATTGATCGTAAAGTAGAAGTGGACATGCCAACAGAGTATGGGAATTTCAGACTTGTAGCATATACACAAACCAATACTCAACAAGAGCATCTCGCATTGGTAAAAGGAACATGGGAGAAAGAAGAGCCTGTATTGGTTAGGGTTCACTCTTCTTGTATTACGGGTGATATTTTCGGGTCATGTCGTTGCGATTGTGGTCCGCAGTTGCACAAGGCAATGCAGATAATTGAAAAAGAAGGCAAAGGAGTAATTGTCTATATGAACCAAGAGGGAAGAGGAATTGGCCTTTTAAATAAATTGAAAGCATACAAGCTTCAAGAAGAAGGTTTAGATACTGTAGAAGCCAATCTTCAACTAGGATTTAAGATGGACGAACGCGACTATGGCGTGGGAGCTCAGATAATCCGTGATCTTGGAATAACGAAGATGAAGCTAATGACAAATAATCCGACAAAACGTGTAGGATTGATTGGCTACGGACTAGAAATTGTTGAACAAGTTGCATTAGAGGTTCATTCAAATGTTCACAACCATTTTTATTTGCAAACCAAGCGCGATAAAATGGGACATACCATTAAAGTCGATTAAAAATAGATGAAGCCGGTAAAATGCCGGCTTTTTTATTTTCAAGTAAATGTTATTCCAATCAGGTTTTTGTAGTTCTGTACCTCTGAAAAGCGTATATTTGCGCCTCTTAAAATCAGTACAAATAAAATTAAATTAGAATCGGAGTAAAGTAATGACGCTTATAAAATCAATATCAGGAATTCGCGGTACCATTGGTGGTAAGCCGGGGGATGCATTAACTCCTGTCGACATCATAAAATTTTCATCAGCATATGGCGCATGGTTAACTATGCGAAATCCCGGAGTTCGTTGCAAAGTAGTTATTGGTCGCGATGCACGTATATCCGGCGAAATGGTTTCGGGATTAGTAGTGTCTACTTTGTGCAGTTTAGGAATTGATGTAATTGATACCGGATTATCAACTACGCCTACTGTGGAGATGGCGGTACCGTATCACCAAGCACAAGGCGGAATTATATTAACTGCCAGCCATAATCCGAAGCAATGGAATGCCTTGAAGTTGTTAAACGAAAAAGGAGAATTTATTTCGGCAAATGACGGAACAGAATTATTAAGAATTGCAGAAAGCGATGAAGTTGTTTTTGCTGATGTAAATAAACTCGGACAAGTTTCACTTGATCAACTATCAATCGCAAGACATATTGAATCAATTCTTGCATTACCATATGTAGATCGCAAAGCAATTGCTGCAAAGAATTTCAAAGTAGCTATTGACTGTGTGAATTCAACAGGAGGAATTGCTGTTCCTGCGCTTTTAAAGGCATTGGGAGTATCTGAAGTGATAGAATTGTTTTGTACTCCTGACGGACAGTTTCCTCACAACCCCGAGCCATTACCTGAACACTTAACGGAGATTTCTAAAGAAGTAGTTAAGAAGGGTGCGCACTTGGGATTAGTAGTTGATCCGGATGTAGATCGTTTAGCAATAGTTTGCGAAGACGGGGAAATGTTTGGCGAAGAATATACATTGGTTTCGATTGCTGATTTTATTCTTCAGCATAAGAAAGGGAATACAGTTTCAAATTTATCTTCAACTAGAGCATTGCGTGATGTTACAGAAAAGCATGGTGGAAAACATTCTGCTGCAGCAGTGGGTGAAGTGAATGTTGTTGAAATGATGAAAGCAACGAACGCTGTTATAGGTGGCGAAGGAAACGGAGGAGTTATCCTTCCTGAGTTGCATTATGGTCGCGATGCCTTAGCAGGTATTGCATTGTTCTTAACGCATCTTGCTAAATACGGAAAGAGTTGTTCAATGCTAAGAGCATCTTATCCTGATTATTTTATTTCGAAAAATAAAATCGAGTTAACACCTGAAATTAATGTTGACTTGATACTCGAAAATATTCGCACAAAATACGCGAAGCAACCGATCAACATTGTTGACGGAGTGAAGATAGAATTTGATAAAGAGTGGGTGCACCTTCGTAAGTCGAATACCGAGCCAATCATTAGAATTTATTCGGAAAGTCAATCAATGACTACTGCTAATAATCTCGCTGAAAAAATCATCTCTGATATAAAAGACATATTAACTTCCATAAAATAATCCCAAACCATGAAAGTTTATCTTGACAATGCTGCTACAACGGCGATACATCCTGATGTTGTAGAAACTATGATCCCCGTATTGAGAAATCAATTTGGAAATCCTTCTTCTATTCATGCTTTCGGCAGAGAAGTTCGCTCAGCGGTAGAAGCTGCGAGAAAAAAAGTAGCAACATTACTCAAGACAAGCCCTTCAGAAATTTTCTTTACTTCGGGTGGAACTGAAGCCGATAATATGGCAATCAGATGTGGAATTCATGATTTGGGATTAAAGCATGCAATTACTTCAGCACTAGAACATCATGCAGTACTGCATACATTAGAAGAACTTGCCCATAAAGGTGATGTAAAACTAAGTATCGTAAATGTTGATGAACAAGGTCATATCGATTTAGTGCATTTAGAAGAGTTGCTAAAAAACAATGACAGAAGTTTTATTTCATTAATGCATGCGAATAATGAAATCGGGACATTAATTCCTTTACAACAAGTTGGGGAATTGTGTCGTAAGTATGATGCGGTTTTTCATTCTGATACTGTGCAAACAATGGGACACTTCGCTCATGATTTGTCGACTTTACCTGTTGATTTCGTGACATGTGCAGCACATAAGTTTCATGGTCCAAAAGGTGTAGGGTTTTTATACATCAATAAGCGTGTGAAAATTAAGCCTTTCATTACCGGTGGTGCACAAGAGCGTAATATGCGTGGAGGTACCGAGAATGTTTATGGGATTATCGGTTTAGCAAAAGCACTTGAAATTGCATACAATGATATGCAAGAAGATGTTGATCATATCAAAGGCCTTAAGAATTATATGGCTGAGCAATTAGTAAATGATATTCCGGGAGTTCGCTTTAACGGTGATATTTCAGATAATAGCTTATACACTGTTTTGAATGTGTCATTTCCTCCAACAGAAAATGCCGAAATGCTTTTGTTTAATCTCGATATAGCAGGAATTGCCTGTTCTGCAGGAAGTGCATGCTCATCAGGAAGTGATATTGGATCTCATGTACTAAGAGGCATTAAGGCCGACATGACTCGTCCGTCAATCAGATTTTCTTTTTGCAGATTTAATACTAAAGAAGAAATCGATTACACACTTGAAAAACTAAAAGAATTATTTTTAGTTAAGGCGTAAACGTTAGTTTTTAGCCGGGATACTCTTCGGGTAATTATTCATAAAGCGAATCATCCAATCTGCAAAGTTCATCTTTGCAGCCAACATTGTTTTTCTCCTTTCAGCGAAGGTTTCCTTAAGATTCTGATCAGACAATAGCTCGTCGAGTTTAGTGTAAAGTCCTTCTACATTATTGGTTCGAACTCCATATGTAAGTCCATACACGTGCTCGAGATCTTCTAAGTAACCTAGTTCTCCAACGAAGTCGTTAAAGCGCAAAGCAGGCGTTCCCAGCACTGCCGATTCAGCTGTCATTGTTTGGCTATCGCCGATAAACATATCAGCATAATATAATGCATGGTGAATGTCGGCAGCCCTTATTACTATTCGATACGGCTCAAATTGCGGCGGAAGTTTACGCTCTGAAGTGATGTATACTTTGCCATGCTTTTCGAGCATAGAAATTAATCGTGATGCTATTTCATCGTTGATACCTGATTTTCCTACATCGTGATATGCACCAAGTTCAGAGAAACGAATAATATAGTTCTTAGTGTTTAAGTCGAATATGCTCGACACTTTATTGATGTCAGGAGTGAAGTGATCGGGGTGGAGGTATGCTAATTCGTGGTAGCTGTTATATGGGATTTTTTTATAATTCCATTTCCAAGCACTGCAGCAATCTGGACAAATTAGATGCGTTGCCATTGGTCCCGCAATTTTTGCGAAGTCGGCAACTTTTTCGAAGTCATCCTCAAAAAATACACAAGAAGGAATTCTGAAAATTTTACCCAATACAGTTAATTCAGCTGCACTACCTGCTAATAATTTAGGTTTATGCTGACGAACTATTTTAGCAATGCGTAACATCCTTTTTCCGAAGTTGCGCAGGATCTCAAGTTTGTTTTTCGCAGGCTTCGCTTTCTCGTCGATATTAAAATAGTTCACGCCTTCCTCTTGAAGCAATTTCTCGAGGATATCTTTCGATTTGATTAATACCACTGCTCTTTCATTACCAAACGATTTTATGGCATGTTTAAACAAATGGTAATGTGCGGGGTGACCTAAGTAAAATAATACTTTCATAAATTAATCGAGTCTGCTGAAACGAACACCATAACGGGAGAAGAATGTAGCCATCTCTTCACCGGCATCTGATGATCCGATTCGTAAATTATTGTTAATCGACAATACCATTTTCCATCCTAAGTTTAGATAGGAAGAGATTTGTGCTTCGTTAGCTTCATATACTACTAAGGCATTGTTGCTGTCACTAGGAGCCTCTATAGTATTATTGCTGCTGTATTTTAATATACTCTTATTTCCTTGCTGATTAATCTTTAAATCGAATCCACCTGAATTATCAATTTTTTCCAATGAGATTCCGCTATAAACTAAATACTCAATGAAATCATTGTAGATAGTATTAAGCATTTCAGCTTTTTGTTGTTCGTCGGGGCGTTTAGGAAAATCCTGTTTTATCACTTTAGCAGGAGCACCTGCTGCAAGAGAATTCGAAGGAATATCACTGCTGATTAATGAATTTGCTCCAATAACAACATTGTCGCCTATAGTAACTCCCGGCATTAAAAATACGCGCCAAGGAAGCCAAACTTTTTTACCTAATGTGATAGGAGCAAATTTAACGGGATAACCTTCCAGTTGATTATTCCATGATCCATGTGTGAAAAACAAACAGTGACCACCTACTCCTGAATCGTCGTCAATTTTAATCGGTAGAGTAGGGTTAAGGTAACTGAGTTGCATAATGATAGTACGTTTGCCAAGGTGCAAAGAACTATGTGGCGTTTTCATTCCGCCAATAAATACTTGTTCGTTTATGCGCGCATCATCATCAATAAATAATTTCTCGGTATCGATCACCGACATTGATCCTATTTTTACAAATCGACGGATATCAATTTCTTTTGATCTGATCATTGTGAGGAATCCGATTTTCACTCCGTCTCCAATAGATACATTTTTTCCGATGATAACCGCGCCCAAACTAATGGATACATTCTTTCCGATTTTGTAGCCCTTCATTCTGTAATATGCTTTCTTCAGAGGAGAAGGAAGCATTCCTACAAATAATAATTGGAGTACCGGAATTCGTTCTTTCTTAACAAGCATGGCTTATTTATTTGTACTGATCATTTTCTTAACCACATTTTTAGTTGATTGCAATATCAGCTCTTTTCCCCATCCTGCAATATTATCATGCCATCGCTGAGGATGGATATTCATCATTATTTGATTTGATAACATTCCTGATTTCAACTGTTCAATCAGGTTGCGTGTAGATGAAATATTCGCTTGCAATCCATCAACTTTATCACGTATAGAATAGCTGCTGCCATTCCAATGACGAGATGTGTCAGTGATATATAACATCTTATTAAAGTCTGTATCGAAATAAGGTTCAGCAATGATGTTTGATGATTTATAATCGTATTTATCCCAAATTTTTCTGTTGTCCCATTTCGACATCGGACTACCATGCATACAAATTGTTTTTACAGGATAGTACTTTCTGAAGTATTCTAAGTTACTTAAGAATTGCTCATATGCTTTTTCATAATTACCATGACAAAGCGCTAAGTCTTCATAGTGGTAGCCGATTTCATGTCCCATTGCTGCAATTTTCTCTATCGCATCCGGAACATTACTTTGTTTGACTATTCTAAAATAATAAACACCTCGTCCTCCCAATGACTTTTCGATTTCAGCTGTTCTTACTGAGTTGTAAGGTAGGTCATCTACATCATGACGAAGAATGTATACTTTGTTATTAGTGATTTCTCCTCGTACAAAATTCTCATAAGCAGAAAGAGTATAGCCTTTCTGTAAAGCTGTTTCCAGCAGTTCAGTATATATCTTAAGTGTGAAATCGCGTTCCATTTATTTTCTCGTATCAGCTGTTGTTATCTCCGTAAGTGCTGCTGCCATCCATGCATTTGACCATCTCATAAACGATGTTTTAGTTATTCTATTCGAGAATTTTCTGAAATAGAAATATCCTTTTTGGTCTTGCATATTTTGAATGGTCCATTCGGCGCATTTCTTGGCCATTTCAATTTCATTGAACCTGCAGAGTGTTAAGATTGATTGTCCGGCTGCTGTACAATCGGCAGGCCAAGCTTCCTTATCATAGAATTTAGGTTGTCCCGATTTCTCAAAGAAATTCAGTTTGTAAAATTCTAATCCTTTGTTCAATTGTTCTTGAAATGTATTGTCGTTGCATAACTTTGTGTATGCTTCTAAGCAATCAAGATTATATCCTGTATGATAATTGTCGATCCATGTCCCTGCTTTGCTATTAGAGTAAATCCAAGCTCCGTCACTTCGTTGATGTTTCATTATCCAAGCAACAGCAGATCGTGATTGTGTTTTGAAGTTTTCTTGTTTTGTTAAATCATAACCTTGAGCAAGGAGTCTAGCTCCTTTCATGCTTGCATTGAAAACTTGTTCTTTGTCGAACGGGGAGTATGAAAAACAAAAATCGCCTTCTGTGTCGAATGATTTATTCAAATCACTCAGCACAAAATCACAAGCTGATATAACCCATTCTTTAGCAGTGATATTCCCTGTTTGTTGATAGAGTCGATAAAGTGCATTTGTGATAAATCCAGTTGCTACAACTGTAGGCTCAAATGCAGGGATATCGGCATATCTTGCTTGCCAATCAAAATCATATCCCCAACATCTTCCATGGAATTTCTTCGATGAAGTCTTGTCTAAGTATTCAATCAAGAAATTTATTTTTTCTTGTAATGATTTCTTGTCGTATAATCCCGATTCCCACATATTACCATAGGCTTGTAAACATAAACCCGCTGTTACAGGATTAAGTCCTTTATGAATTCCAAGCAACGGGCGAACGTTTAATGGGAAGCGCTTGATGAATTGTTGTCCGAGGAATCGGATTTTTTTATTTGTTCCTAAAAATGGAATTGAAAATAAATAGGAGTGCAGTCCATCATATGGGTCGTAACCTTTGTAGTTTTCCGACTCAATATAATGAATTAATTTATCAGCTGCATCCTTTATTGTTTTCATTCAGGAAGTACGATTTTTTGTCCGTTATTACTGATTGAATCCAACACTGCAAATGTTGCAAATGTGCTATTGTAAATTTCCTCAAATGAAATTGGTAATTCTTTGCCCTTGCTTAACGCACTGATGAATTCAGTAACTTCGTTTTTATGT
Organism: Bacteroidota bacterium; assembly: GCA_029547265.1. Lineage (GTDB taxonomy): Bacteria > Bacteroidota > Bacteroidia > AKYH767-A > OLB10 > CAINEC01. Next base: position 24,682 of record JAKPPP010000183.1, on the reverse strand, counting down.
CCTTTGTCTTGATTCGACTTAGTGATATTCTTATTCTTTCCGTAAACACTTAGTGTAGTAAAGTCTTCGATTTTAGCAATCAGACCTCCATTAAATACTTCTATGTACTCTTTTGCAAATTCTTTATTCCCATTTGAAAAATAGCTGATTGTTGCAATGCTTCCGTTTTTGAATCCTAAGTTGATTGCGACACTATCGTTATTATGATGTGCATCTTTCATGGCTTGCGCCGATACATGTTCAATAGGTGAACTGCACAAGAAACTGCATAAATCAATAAAGTGACATACTTCACCTATGATTCTACCTCCTCCAACTTCAGGGTCATGTATCCAATGATCAGGAGGCATAATGCCTGCATTTATTCGGTATAATATCGCCGATGGAATTGAGTTGTTTAAAGATGCTTTTAACTTCGTGATAAGTGGAGCAAAACGTCGGTTAAATCCAACCATTACTTGAGCATTCGTTTTCGATTTAGCTTCCTTAATTGCAAGTAGTTCATCGATCGACATACATAATGGTTTTTCGACAAATACGTTTTTGTTGGCTTTTAAACCTTTAAGTACATATTCACCGTGAGTATTATGTCGAGTAGCAATGAATAAAGTATTTACTTTTTCATTTGAGATTACTTCGTCAGCATTCCCTGTACAAAATTCAAATCCGTATTTATCGGCTACATTTCGAGCGTTATTTGGACGAGCAGTTGCAACTCCAACAAAATTTACTTTACCTTTTAATGCCGGTAAAAGAAAATTTTGTCCGAAAGAACCGGCACCTATCATTCCTAGTTTTACCTCTGAAATAGGAGTAGAAATTTGTTTTGTAAATACCTTATCGCTAAGTGCTTTTGCTGTATCATATTTTAAAACGATGCCCACAAAAGGTTCTGTACGATCTACTATTAGTTGATAGGCGTTTTTAGCTTCTTGAAAATTGAAGGTATGCGTTAATAGCTTTTCAGGATTTATTTTCTTAAGTCTAAGGAGTTCTGCAAAAGCTTGCATATTCCTGTTTTCTGTCCAACGCACATAAGCTTGAGGATAATCAATTCCCTTTTCTTCGTATTCCGAATCATATCGTCCCGGACCATAAGAACACGACATTCTTAATTCGAGTTCTTTATTGTAGTAATTTTTCCTACTAAATCCGGTAGGCACAGCACCAACAATTATTACCTTTCCTTTTCTCCTGCATAGAACTCCTGCTAAGTCAATTGGATCATTCGATGATGTACCTGCTGTGATAATTACTGCATCTGCACCGTATCCATTCGTGAAATTAAGAATAGCTTGTTCGAGTTGCTCTTCATTTCGCTGAAAGCTTAACTCTGCACCTGAGGCGATCGCTAAATTGCATTGAGCTTTATCAATGTCAATTCCGACAGTCTTTATTCCTGATGCATTTAAAAGTTGTACTGTTAATTGTCCTACTAGTCCTAATCCGATTACTACACAATTTTCGCCTAGTCGTAAATCTGCTTGTCGAACGCCTTGCATCGCAATTGAGCCAACTGTTGTAAATGCAGCATGTGACAATGATACTGTATCATCTATTTTAACGCACAAGTTCACTGGAATTGCTACTACTTCAGCATGAACAGCACCCGCTCCGCCACAGGCTACTTTGTCGCCAATTTTAAAATCTCTAACATCATCCGCAACCGCAATTATTTCACCCGCACAGCTATAACCCAATGCACTAGGAGCATCTAGTTTATTCATCACTAAGCGATATGTTTCAAATACTCCTAAAGTACGAGCTGATTGTATCACTTTCTTAACTTCATCCTTGCGGGCTCTTGCTTTTCCTAAATATCCTAATCGAGCATCTTTAACAGTTTTGCCTTCTGTGCCTGCACTGATTAGTGAGTAGTGATTTCGAACTAAAACCTGACCTGCATTTAGTGCAGGAAAAGGAACTTCAAGAATTTCCATCTTGCCGTCTTTTAAACTTTGAGTCAGTTGTTCCATCGTTTAGTTTTTAATAACTGAATTAAAGATGTTGGTTAATTTCTCCACCATTCTTTCTTCAGTAAATTCTTTTTTATAATGAGCATGAGAAGCCTTTGCCATAGTATTTCTCAATTCATCATTGGTTAATAGGTTTTTTACTTTGGCTGCAATTTCGTTAGGTGATTTCGACGGTACTACGTAACCGTTATATCCATCAATAACCGATTCAATAATTGCACCTTGGTCAGTACTTATTATTGGTAGAGATGAGGCCATCGCTTCAACAATTACCCAAGGGTGTCCTTCGGGTTCTCTCGGTGGAAAAAGAAAAATATCGGCATCCGCCATCAAATTAAACTTTTCTTTGCTGGCTTCCGGTGGAAAGAACTTTACAGGAAGATTCTCTTCTTCCACTGTCTTCAAGCATCTTTCTTTTACATCATCTTTTCGCCATCCACCTATAATTTCATATTCGAAATCTTTTACACCTTCTTTCTTAAGTATTGATGCGGATTCAATTACATCTTCAATTCCTTTTGAGGGTTGAAGGTTGCCGAGATATAATACTCTTAATGGTAATTTATTTTCTTTGATTCTTGTCGGTATCTTATAGGTTCCTCCGTTAGGACAAACAAATATTTTATTGTCAGGATAATATCCCTCGAATAAGTATCTCAAGTTATTCCCTAATACAATTACACCGACGGTTTTTTTAAGAGTAGATTTTACAAACCATCTCGTTAATGGAGATGTTGTATTTATCCATCTTTTGAAATCACTTCCTCTTAAGTGAAGTAATACTTTCTTGCCTTTTATTATTCCGATCCAAATAAAAACTGAATCTTTTAAGAAACCAATTGTACTTTGGCTAAAAGGAATTAAAACTAGTTTGGGTTTATTCAAGTTGATCTTTTTGATCATGGATGAATAAATACTCAAGTTTTTTTTGAGTTTGCCAAAACTCCATTTGCCAATATTTCTTAAATCATCATTTATTTTAGTGTCAACATGAACTAAATTAAAATGATTATTTAATCCCGATTTAAGTAGTAGTTCCGTTGCTATTGAAGGTCCCATATAAGGAGGAGGAACCTTTCCTAAAATCATAATCGTGTCTTTTGCGCTTTCCATCTTATTGTAGCTTTTTTGGAAGTAATGCGTATGCAAAAACAGGATAAGTAAAGTAGAGTAGAGGAGCGTAAAGCGTAGGAATTGTACTTACCGACCATAATAAAATGGAGACGACTGTAGCGGAAAGTAAAAATTTCTCTGGCATTCTCAATTGCGAATACCTTGTTGCTACAGCAAGAATAAAAAATACATAAGCTCCAACACCGATAAATCCGGTTAAGAATAATAGTCGCACATAATCAGAGTGCATTCCTGCACCTATCATATTGTCAGTTTCGGGGAAGTTGGCTGTTGTAATTCCGATGAAGTGATTCGACATTGGCATTTGTTCCCAAATTTCGAAATACCTTTCCCATCTGCTCATCCTTCCATTTAATGCCTGACTTGATTCACTTTCTCCGTCAACAACACGTAACTCTTTCCCGATTAATGGTTCGATCTGAGAGTTGTAAATGTCTTCAGCAAAGAAGGCTGATATGATAGTAATAAGAACAATAACAAATATAAATCCTCTAGCATTTCTTAAATTATGGATCATCATTAGCACAAATACAACCAAGGTTACTGTCCAAGTAGAAACGTGTTTAATTCGAGTTAGTCCGTAAAAAACAAATACCAAAGCTATCGCAACGTGAACCGCATTTATTTTCAATTTCACTCTTCCGTAAAGATTAGCTAAGAACCAATAACTGATAATTATGAAGAATAACTCGATGTAGACTGCATAATTCATGATATCGGCATAAGCACCCCTAATACGTGATCCTCCTCCTCTTCCTGTACTGATATACTCAATCGCAATCGGATTTACAAACGATTCATACATCAACATTCCGAAAGGGAATATGCATGCAATAAGACAGGCGAAAATAATTCCATCAAGATCTTGTTTAGATTGAATGAAAGAGCGTGAATAAAAATAGAGAAGAATTGGTGTTGTGTATTTTACTACGTCACCTAATGAAGTTACTGATAACTGTGTTGCATAAAATACCAAACAATTTCCAAAAAGAAAGAATGCAAATAGTTTTAAAGGAAAATCTTGAGCGGCCGGTATAGGTTTCGGGAATTTATTTGCCGTGTAACTTAATAAAATTAAAACCGGTGTAAGTACCCCAACGATATAAAGAGGACTAGCTAATACTGAAGCCTCTTTCAATTCATAGAAGTTATCGATGATAGGGCGGATAATAATGAGTATGACAAACCACTTGCGCGATAAATGCAGTGATCGATACCAACTTAACCAAGCTTTAAAATTCATAATTTGCGTACATTGACTGAAACAAGCTAAGCAAAATGCTTTGGTTCGAGTCTTTGAGGCTCTAAAAATAACGATTGTTTAGTTATTTCCCGACGCAATTTTAACGGCTTTTAAGAATCCGTTTGCTGCTGTTTCCAGATTAACGTTTGTACGTATAAAATCGGCCGCACGTTGCCCCATTTGTGCAGCTTTTTCTCGATTATCAATGAAAAACTCTATTTTTTCGACAACTTCTGTTGTGTTTTCATAGTTTATGGCAAATCCTGTTTCATTTTCTCGAACCAGATCTACTGTTGCACCGGCATTTTGGGAAGCTAAACATGGAATTCCGGATGCCATAGCCTCATTTAAGACTAAGCCCCAGATGTCAAAATCAGTCTGAAAGAGCATTGCTCTGCTGTTTCCGAGGTATGCAGGAAGCTCTGATTTCTGTTGAAATCCGTGAAATTTGACTAAATCGTCGATTTTATTGTCGACTACGAATTTCTCGAGGTCAGGTTTGTCGGTACCATCACCAACTATATCTAGTATGAAATCTCTCCTTCGAGCTGACAACTGAAGTACAGCGGTGAGAAGTAATTTTACATTTTTACGCGGAACCAGATAGCCTAAATACAAAAAGTGAGCAATACTTGATTCGACTTTTGAGTTCCTGAACTTATTTGTTTCGGTGAAATAGAAATCAGTATCTACCGTATTCATCGCTATTTCAACTTTCGATTCCTTTGCGCCAAATCCTATTAAGTATTTTTTTGCTAAAGTCCCATAAGCTACATACGAAGATGCAAACTTAACTAATAGTCTGCGCTGGATTTTTCTGATGATACTGCTATTTCTGTTTTCTTTTTCTATAGAACCACTCCAGATGATATATGGAATTCGTTTAGGTAGTGCGTACGATAAAACTTTCATCGTTGCTGAGGAAAATCCCGATACAATTATAATGTCAGGTTTTTCTTCTCTTAAAGCATCATTCAAACCTTTGTATAAGAATACCGATTTTTCTTCATCACTACCAAGTTGATGAGCGTGGTCGTTTAATATTCTATAGTCAAATTTTAATTCCGATTTGTCAAGTGTAAACAATCTTCGCTTATATCCTTCTGATCCAAAAATTACTTTCAGCTGAAAGTTGTCCGCAGCAAATACTTTGCTCATCACATTGAAGAGCGGTACCCGATACGGATTTGGAATATTTGTTATAAGGACGACTTTTTTCATTAATTACTACATCCATTTTTTGAACCATTGCATCATGAAATAAACAGTCCATAAATTGTTTGTGTACTGCTGATTTCCGTTCCGAATTTCCCTTACATGCTTTTGTAATCCTTCTTTTTTAAAGATGCCGGTATTGCTGCAAAATGAATTCATTTCTCGCTCAACATAATCTAGCATAATATCTCCTGCCCATTCTCGTAAAGGAACGCAAAATCCCATCTTCTTTCTGTATAGAACTTCATTCGGAAGTATTCTTTCCAACGATTTTTTGAGAATATATTTTGGTTCTCCATTCTTAGTTTTCATGCTGTATGGCACCGATAATGCCAAATCAACTAAGTTATAATCTAAAAACGGATTCCTTATTTCTATACTATGAGCCATCCCGATTCTATCCATTCGATAAAGATATTTCGATGGAATCACATACGTATAACCTAAATAACACATCCAATCGTTATCGGTAAGCCATGGATATTTCTTCTTGATTGAGTCGAACTTAGCTCTATGTTTTTTAATTACTTGATAGGAATCGGGTAGTGGAACCTTGTCGATCCAGCTTTGCTCAAGGAAACTTTTCTTGGTGCTTTCTTTGAAAGCTTTAGCACCTCCCCAAAATAGTTCTTGTTGTTGACTTGCTCGCTGAATAATTTCATTTATTGGCGACTCTTCATTTTTTCCTGCACTTATTGAAGCTATTGCTTTTCGTGCGAAACCCGGCATGGCCGAAATTCTGTTATACCATGGATAGAGCGTTTGATATTTTTTCCATCCTCTATATCCTGCAAATAATTCGTCGGCTCCATCTCCTGTTTGTACAACTATTGTATTGTGCTTTCTTGCTAGTTGTGAAATGAAATAGATGGGAATACAGGTAGCATCCGCCATCGGTTCATCAAATATATTTACAATCTCCGGCAGAAATTCCTCTATGTCATCTTTTGTAACTATCTTCTCATAATGTTCAGTGTTGAACATCTTAGAGATTTTATCAGCCCAAATTCTTTCATCGTAATCAGGTTGTCCTTCAAATCCTACCGAAAAAGTCTTTATTGTATTCGCACTGTATTTTCGCATTAATGCTACGACTGCGCTACTGTCAACTCCACCACTAAGAAATGCTCCTACCGGGACATCAGCAATCATTCTGTAGTCAACTGATTTATCGAGTGCATTGAATACTTCGTCGGCTAATTCTGATTCCGGTAGGTTTCTTTTGTCGGTGTAGTTAATATCGTAATATGAATAATGTTCAATAATGCCCGACTTACTAACGGTCATGCATTCACCCGGACCAAGTTTTTGGATTCCGTTGAACATCGTTTCAGGTGCATCGAGATTGTTAAACGTTAGGAAATTATACACTGCCTGATTATCAGGAGTGGGTTTTATCCATGGTAATGTTAAAAGAGCCTTAATCTCTGATGAAAAGGCGAAAATTCCATTTGTGGAAGTATAATACAATGGTTTTTTGCCGGCTCGATCTCTTGCAAGCTTTAGGACTTCATTCTTGCTGTCGTAAAAGGCAAAAGCAAACATGCCGTTTAGCAAGTTTAATGCTTTGTGCCCGTGCTTTCTGTATAATTGAAGTAAAACTTCAGTATCGCTTTCTGACTTAAAATTGATATCTGTAAGTTGCTTTTTTAATTCTTTGTAATTGTAGATTTCGCCATTAAAAACAATTTGATCGCCTGTGCTATCTGACATTGGTTGATGCCCTGCCGGAGATAAATCGATAATGCTTAATCTTAAATGTCCTAAAGCAATGCCTCGATTTTCATCAATCCATGTGCCGGAATCATCAGGACCCCTGTGCTTTATAGCTTGGTTCATATGATTCAATAGGTCACTTGCCAGCTCTGGCCGGTGATTCCCAAGTATCATAAATCCATTAATTCCGCACATAGTTAAAGAGAATTATAAATCGAATATAGTTGCTTTTCCATTGTTGTAATGGAAAAGTCATAAGTTATTTTCTTACGCTTTTCTTTTTTGTTAGTTGCAAGAAATTTTTCTTTGAAAGTCGGAAGACTTTCAATAAGTGATGTTAGAGCTTCAATTGAAGAGACGATCAAGTTCGGATCACATTTTTGAACAATCTCTATCATTCCTCCGCCATCGTTAAAAACAGAAACCGGTGTCCCACAATTGTAAGCTTCCAATACTACTAGTCCGAAGGCTTCGCCCGAAGACGGGATAATAACTAAATCCCAGTTTTCGAAATAGTCGTTTAGGTTGGTTTGGAATCCCATAAATTCAACTTTAGATGAAATGCCTCTTTCAGCTACGAGTGCTTCCAATGTCTTTCGCAAAGGACCATCACCGATTATTTGTAATTTAAAGTTTGTAAGATCTTTTACTTTCGCAAAGGCCTCAATTAATCGGTCAATTCTTTTTACAGATGCTAATCTGCCAACTGTTCCTATTACTATCTCTTTCTTGTCAATTGAATGTTTTATCGGATTCGAATTAATCGCTATTCCATTATAAACAACTTGTTTCTTTGTTTTGTTTAAACCATATCGTTCAAGTGATGTTGCTTGCGTGAAATTTGAATTGAATGTGATAAAATCGATGTGCTTGTTTATAAAGGCCGAAAGGAGTTTTCTGTTTATTCTTTCAGTTAAATTTATTTTTCTCTCAAATCCAAAGTTACCGTGTTCTGTATAAACTATTTTCTTTCCACTATTAATGGCAGCTAAAGCAATGATTGGATTGAATGAGTGTATATGAATGATGTCGAAATTTTTGAAGATTTCAATACAACTTTTGTAAGAGCTTATGTTAAACGATCCCTTTTTGAAATCTCCTTCAAATAACTTGATGTTATTCTTTTTTACTGCTTCTGACAATGGTCCGCCCGATTTAGCAGTAAATATGGCAACATTTAAATTACTGTTTTTACTTTCTTCCATGCATAGGTTGAGTACGAGGCTTTCAATTCCTCCAATACCCGACGACCAAACTACATGGATAACACTTTTCATTTATTTCTTATGAGAAATTGTAATATAACCTATTGGTCCGTAATTGAATTTCTTTAGGATTTGTTTAATGCCCGGAATAGGAGATAGTACTACGTATAGAATTTGTGGTAATGCTACTGTTACAAATAATAATGGATTATACCATTTCGAGATAAATTTCATGTGGAGTAATTTCGAAATTACATTCCATCCTCTAAGTATTGGCTTTACAAGAAGAGTTATTCCGGCACCAACAACATCCGAAACCGGATGAATAGTCTGTATATCGAAATTTCCTTTGTTAAGATGATATTCTAATCCGTATCTCGTGAATCTGTAATTATCCCATTTCCCATCAGCTATTGGAACAAGATATGGTGTTGTAAGAATCATAGTTCCACCTTTCTTTAACAAACGAAATGCTTCCTTCATCAATTCATTGGGTTCTACCATGTCTTGAAGAACTTCAGTGCATAAGATGAAATCAACACTTCCGTCGGGTAAAGGAACATTTGTCGCTGTGCAATAAATATCAATTCCTTTTTTTGGGAAGGGAAGATCAGCCATATCTGCTCCAATCGTTTTTGCAAATTTGTCTTTGTACAAATCATAATATGGCCTAGGTCCACATCCTAAGTCTAGCAATGTGCCATCAGAATACTTTGATTGATCAAAGTATTCTTTCAAATAATCATATCTGTAGGTGTTTTCAATAATAGCACCCGGATTTTCTAATAGCATATTAAACTAATTTTGACATTAGACTTGTTGTCAGTGAGGCAAAGTTCGGGAAATGTTCGTTGTTGTAAGATTTCATTTCCTTGAAGAATTGTACTCTTTCTTCTAAAATATTATGCGAAGGTTGGTTTACAATCGGAACTTCAATTGTATAAGAATTAAGTTTGTTTTGAACTTTTGAATAGGTCTTTCCTAAAAATGTGGAGAGTCCTGAAGGTGCATTTATTCCCTTTCGTGAATATGTCAAATTTTTCGAAGGTACTAGTTTTATGCTTTTCGAGAATTGATAGTTTTTGGCCTCTGGTAAATATAATGGAAATTGATTAAGCGTTTCCTTTAAGAAAATTTCATACTCCTTTTCAAATTCAATAAACCAATTGTTGATTTCTTGGTCGGTTGGTATTTGAAGAAACCAATTGCTTATCCATTTTTTTACTTTAGTAATATAGGGCATGATTTTAGAATTTGTGATATTTAAATATTCTAAATCATATACTAGCCCTTTGGTATGTTGGAGTAGGTCTCTAAGCTTAATAGTTTTATTTTCGGATTGGAGCTTCAAGTCAATATAATTCACGACTAAAAATTCAATGGCCGTTTGAATTTTTAAAGCTTGACGCGAACTTTCATCAATTGTTTCTGTTTCGATTTCCGGTTCTGTGCCAAATATTGTTTTTTGGTTGTCCCATAAAGCATATTTTCTGTTAGCACTCCAATGTTTTTCATTTAGCGCCATTACTCCGTGAGTAAAAAGGTAATGAAGATGATCCGGTATGATATTTAAAATTTTATCGTCACACGACGTTTGATCTTTAAACACAACTAATAAGTCAATATCGGAGACTCCGGGCTTGTTGATGTTCCCGAAAGTGCAAATACACTTAACGTTTTTGTTGTCTCTATAATGGTTAACAACAAAATCATACACCTGATGATATTCCGCTGTAGAATATTCAATAGGTCGTTTAATGATATTTAATTTCGTTTTAGCCATTAGAATCGGATGGAACCAATTTTTAATCTCTTGTATTTATAATCTATCAAGGTTTTTCCTCCCATAGATGAAATGGTATGAATTCCTTTGATGTGCTTTCTTTTTAAATCAGCAGGAGTGATGCTGTCAATCGTTTTTTCTTCGTATTCTGTTTCAGTTAGCTTCAAGATTTGATTTAATTGAATGCTCCCACCGTAGGTGATGCCACTATTTTGACTTGGACGGATAAGTTGTTCTTCGTTTCTAAAGATTGTACCTGCGGGACGAGAATGTGTGATTGACGAAATTACGGGATTTAATGGATGTGCTTTATAGGGTCCTCTAAGCGTATCTGCATAAAAAATGTTCAATGAAATGTCGGCAGATTTATTATCAGCATTATTACTGAATAGCCAGTATTTGTTGTTGTGTTTTACCAATGAATTGTCAATTCCGTTAAAACCTTCAATGATTTTCGATTCAAATTCAAACTCTTCATTCGTTCGACTCCATTTGTACAGATGTATTTCTCCTAATTGGTGACATTCCGGTATCATGTAGATGTCTCCATTTTCTTCATAGATATATGGGTAACTTAAATGCTCTCCTTTTTCTATTTTTATGAATGGTTTTTTGAAATCGTTTTTTCTTATTTCTAGAATTCCTTTGTTTTTGTTTCTTTCAAATCGTTCGTAAATGATATAGTCGTTGCCGCCTGATTGAAATCCAAATGGATCTGCAATAAAATCTTTTCCTCCGGGATTTGACAATGATTTTACCTTAAGCAAGAGTTCTTTGTTCCTGCATACTTCTTGAATGCTGAAATCACAAACAGCTACTTTCCAATGATCATAAGTGAAAAGAACTTTTAAAAGATGTATAATTGTTCTAAAGAACAATATAACTTTGAATTTTACTATCGGTATTTCTTTAGGATACTGGTTGTCGAATATCGTTTTTCTTTCTGCGCGATTAAAAAAATTGCTAGCTCCATCTTTTACAAGTTCCGGAATTTTCCTAATAATTGATGAAAATGACTTAGCGTAGGAGTGATGAAATAGATAGTAATTGCTATTACAAACAATAAAGCTTTGCTTGCCTGTATTTGTTTTTGTTACGGGAATGTTAATCCCATCTTCTTTTCTTATGATGGATTGATAAAGCTCTCTAGAAATTCCTCCTTTCAGATTTTGTAGAAAAGGAACTTGAATGAGATTATCTCCTTTGAAGTTTTTATTGTGAAATGAATGGGTGGTTAAATTAATATACAAATCAACTTCAGGTAATTGAGCAAAATTTTTCCTGAATGAATTTGACCAACTGATAACTTGTATTTTGTATTGGTTCGTCGACAAAAGTTCCTTCATGCATGAATCAATTGTTTCACGCATGAAATTTTCTTCTGTTATGATGGCAATATTTTTCAATTTACAGGTTGTTGTTAATTTCCGTTAGATATTCATTAATCTCACTTTCATTTTTGCTTAGCCAAAGTAAGTATGACGAAGGTGTTTGTGCTCCTTCTATTGAAATAAGTGGTAAGCGCTTGTACTTTTCTTGCTTGATTTGCTTGGCAATATCAATATTTTCTTGATTCCATTCTTTCCGAAACCTTTCGATTTCTTTTAATGTTGCTCTGCTTTTTGCTGATATATGTTGATCGATTATTTCAAAACTAGTTTTTTTACTGCAGTTGATATTCTTGCAGGATTGAAGGAATATGGCCGGTGATAACAACAATTCGCTTATCAAATTTTTGAAGTAATAGAAGTCTTTTAGATTGGCTTTGTCATTTAATTTAGATCTAATGCTCTTTGCTAAATTTCTAAGTTTATTCTTGTCCTGCGTAGTCGGTAATATTGAAAGTGATAATTTATGATCGCCCTCAGGATAAAGTGTCTTTGCGCCTACAAATATTTCGGATGGCAAATAGTTCTCATTGTAATTGTTTATTTCACCTTTCCACAGAATCATCCATCCATGATGCTGTAGAGCATCCTGGCTTTTCATCAAAATGGAAGTGCTTTCAATGATGCTTCTAAGCGATTTTATCGATGACTTATTTGATAACTTTTCTTCATCTATAATCAAAATGCCGTCAAAGTCACTGTATTTGTTATCTGTGTTATCAGAAATGCTTCCGGCTACAATAGCTAAATGTATGGCAGGATGATTTTTACTTATAAGGTATTGTTGAATTTTTTTCGCAGTTGCATTTTGATTAGAATATGAAGTAATAAGGATTTCCTTTTTTGTTGTACTTGTGTTTTCTTCTTTTTTAGCTTTTGCCGACTTCGGACAAACAATTGATTCACCAAGTTTACCCAATACAAGACTTATTACTGACGAATATTTGTCGTAATAACCATGTGAAAGATATTTTCTCAATGATTCGCTCATTTTTCAATAAATTCAATTACCCTTTTTACTTTTAAGGTGAACGTGTTTTTGAGAACTTCTTCTCTTGCTAACTTTGCTTTTGTAGTAGATATTTCTTTGTTTTCTATCGCTTTTTTAATTGTCGATGCTAACGAATCTTCGTTTTCCGGTAAAGCAAACCAACAATTCTCTTCCGTCAATAATTCCGCAGTAGGAGGGTAGTTTGGTGTGACTATTACATTTCCTGTTAGCATGTATTCGCAAATTTTATTAGGTAGATTGTACTTTATGTCATGTCCTTGTTTGGTATAGTAAGATATGAGCACATCCGCACTTCTCTGATAGTGTTTAATTATTCTATAATCGGGAATATATCCTGTGAATTGTATGTTTTTAATTTGCTCTTCTTCACATTTCTGTTTCCAATAAATTACAGCTTCGGGTTTTCCGCCGGTAAATAGGAATTCAAATTCAGGACATTGTTTAGCTGCCTTTAGGATATACTCTGTTTCTAGATTATAGTCTATTGCTAATTTGCCGGTATAAACTACTAATGGTTTTTCAATGTTTTGTAAATTGGTAATATTTCTTGATTCAATTTTATCGACTGCTTCTTGTGCTTGTTCTTGTGTAATCGGATTTGATGTGGTTATAGTTTTTTCTTTTGGGAAGGAACTAATATCACATAGATCTGTTAAAATGGATTGATTTGTAGCAAGTATATAGTCACAAAGTCGATAAGCATTTACATAGCTTTTTCGCTTTTTTAAATCATGTGCCCAATAAATAGCTTTAATGTTATTGCTTGATTTACTGAATATTGACTTGAATTTTAAAAGAGGATATAGCTGTGGTATACTTCTTGATATTATATTAACTTTTGTCCCTTTCGGTAAAGCTTTTATTATTTTCTTTACTTGAGAATAAACTTTAAATGCAATTTTTATTGTATTCCATTTTCCGGTTACGTCACTCTTTAAACCTGTTTCTAAGTAGTGGATTTTTATTTCATTTGAAATACCGTATATTGAACAAACATCTTCTTTTTTGATGTTGTCGTGTCGTTCTACATAGGGAACTATCAGGTGAAGTTGTCTAATGTTTTGTATAAATCCATCGCAAAATCGAACATCACTCACCTGATTCGTTCTCGGGCGAAGTATGTCGTAAGGCGATATGTAGATATATACTGTTTCCAATTATTTTCTGATTATAGCAGCACCACCTTTGTTAAATTGAAGGGCTGTTAAATTGTTTTTATCTACATGTTCTGCGAATGCAGCATTTTTATGTACATCATCACTAAGCAATAGTCCTCCATTGATTATAAAGGGATGCGACGTTTCAAATTCATATTTCATATGCTCATAGCTATGATCGCTATCATGGAAGAAAATGCTTAGTTCTCCGATTTCTTTTAAAATCGCAGGTAATAATACTTTTGCATCTCCTAAATTTAATTTCCATCTGTCTTTCAACGATTCAGGAACCATCCATCCTGTTGTCGGTTGGTCTTTGAAATTGTAGTCGCTATTTGTATCGTGATTTGGTAGGTCAATGCTATAAAGAATTCCTTTATTGTTTTTCTTTAATGCATTAAGCATAATCCATGATGAATATCCATGAGCTACACCGGTTTCAATTACTGTTTCCGGCTTAGTTACGCGAATACAACAGTAAATCCATTTGCCGAAACTTGTGTTCAAGTTATTTCCGACAATGGTCTGGAATTTATTTTCATTCGGAGCAACTAGCTCATTGTTTTTTAATTCTAGCAATGCTCCTTTCCATGGTTTTAAATCGGCATTATTTCCCCAAAGATGTTTTACACTGTCAAAAATGACAGCTTCATGCATTGCAGATTTATCTCCAAGCTTAAATTTAAGTGCCGCCAAAGGATGTCGTATGGCCGCTAATGTTGCACTTGAATTTTTTATAGGCATATGAACTTATATTGTGGAAACTGATAATTTAATTTCCGTGTTGATTTTTCTTTGAGAGTAATATACGAAGTAGAATGTAGTAATTAAATTGGCCGCTAATAGTCCAATAGCAACTCCATTGGCTCCATATTGTGGAGTTAATTGCCAAGCTAATAGTACATCTATAATAATTGCTATGATATAGCTTTGTAATCTTAAGTAAGTTAATCCTAGTCCTTGAATTAATGGTAAGCACCAAAAGAATAATGAACCTTGAACAGCTCCAATGAAATGAATAAAGAATGTTTGTGCCGCAGATCTGAATTCTTCTCCATAGATAAATGTTATGATATGTCCTTTGAATGCAAATACTATCAATGTAAAGAAAGTGACCGGAATCAATGCTAATTTGGTGATTTTGCTGAGCATTAATTTTAATTCAACATATTTCTTTTGAGATACTAAGTGTGCTAGTTGAGGATAAATTGATGTTACCAGTGGATCAGTCACAGTTAGTATAGCATAAGCAAGTTTTTTCGATACACTGTATAATCCAACTGCTGCATGACTTCCCCACAGATTTAATAGTAAAACATCTCCTTGGTTAAGGAATGTTTTTAATGTATTTCCGAAGGAATTTCCAATGATGAAATTGCTTATCTCTTTGTATTGGTCTTTTATTTTATTGATTCCTGTTCCTAAGTGATTTTTTAATTCTCTTCGTAATTCATAGAAAACTGCCAAATTGCAGATTGTGGAATTAATCAATTTTGAAAATACTACTGCATAAAAGAAATAATCCAGATTATTGTGGAATAAATAAATACAAGTAGTAATTGTAATAAATTCAAACGTGTCCATACTCATTTGAACAATGGAGTTTAGCCTGAATTTATAATAGATCTTCAGCGTCGCTCTTCCTATATTGTCAAGGAATGCTATGCCATTGATTATTGAGTATAAAATGATGAATTTTTGAAGACCGGGAATATCAAAGAAATGTTCATAGGTAAAGTGCGTCAATATGCTTATGATAATCACGGAGGCGAAGGCCGATAGCATACTAGCTGCTATTCCGCTTTTTAATAAGCTTACTAATTTATCATGACGATCTTCTGAGATGAAATGCGCACCGTACTTTATAATTCCTAATGGGACATTCAGCTTTAATATTTCTTGAACTGTTACCACGAAAGCAATAATTACGGTGTAGATACCAAGGATTTCGGCACCTAAACCACGAGCAATTACAATTGATCTAAGAAATGCTAATCCAACTCCGTAAGTATTTGCAATAAATACCCATGAACTGTTTTTGAAAAGTGTTTTAGATTCTTTGTCGAATAGTTCGCTAATTTTCTTGCTAAGTCGTTTTTTCATCGACTATGAGAGGTAACATCATCCTCAAATTAAGCTTTTGAGGATGATTTTTTAAAGATCCTTTTGAATATGCCTTTAACTCCGCGCTCTTGTTTATCTTCTTCGTAGTATCCGTAGCCATATCCGTAGCCATAACCATATCCGTATCCATATTCATATCCGTAACCATAATTTCTGTTTACAGCTTTGATGGCATTGAATACAATACATACATTTTTAAGTTTACCTTCTTGGTAAATCTTGTTAACATAGTTAAGGTGATGCTTGCGTGTTACTCTTTGACGTACCACATAAACATTGATATCAGCGTATTTCGATAATACCATCGCATCGGTAATTAATCCGATAGGAGGTGTATCTAGAATAATATAGTCGTAGTTAGCTTTTAAGTATTCAAACAGCACATCCATCTTCGGTGAGATCACGAGCTCCGAAGGATTCGGTGGCTTAGGACCTGATAGAATAATGTCGAGGTTCGGAATGGTACCCGAATTTTGAATCACATCTTTTTCTGATGCAATTCCGATGAGATAATTACTCAAACCTACTTCACTAACAAAGTCAAAACCGATGGTGATTTTCGGCTTTCTTAAGTCACATCCCACCAGGATAGTTTTTCTTCCCGACATTGCCATCATTGCGGCTAAGTTGATAGAGCAAAAACTTTTTCCTTCTGATGAAATAGATGAAGTAATCAGGATAGTGCTTTTAGTCTTTCCTTGATTGAAATATTGTAAGTTGGTTCGTATCGATCGGAATGCTTCCGAAATATGTGAATTCGGTTTCTCTGAAACTACTAAACTTGATTTCGATGCGCTTAGTCCAATCATTCCGATTACAGGAATATTTGTTTTCGCATCTAAATCGTTTCTGTCTACAATTCGATCATTTAAAGCTGATCTTAGGTAGATGATAATTGCAGGTAAAAGTAATCCTAGGATTATCGCTAATGAATAACTTAAACTTTTTACCGGTTTTAATGGCTTGATAAATGTTCTGGCACTATCAATTACTCTATTATCAGCTGTTGTTGAAGCTAACAAGATTGCAGTTTCTGCTTTCTTTTGTAATAAATAGGAGTATAGTTGTTCTTTGATATTCGATCCACGAAGCATTGATTGTAGTTCACGTTGTGCTCCTGGTAATAAGCGTAATTTACCTTGAACTTCCGATTTTTGACTAATCGCTTCTTGCAACGATGCTCTTAATCCGCTTCTTAATGATTTAATATTTTCAAGTAAAGCAGCTTTCGTATTTGCGATTTCGGTATTTAAACTTACCATAATCGGGTTGTCGGCTTTAGCTAAGTTGGATTGAGATTTTTTTCTGTTCTCCATCTCATTTAACTTCAATACCAAACTTTGTAACAATGGATCCTTTACCAAGATACTGGCAGGAGAAATGTTTCCAGTTAAGTTCTTGTTATCCGTAGTTACGTATTTTTCTAAGTAGTCGAGGAAGCTTAACTGAACTTGTAATTCTGAAATTTGAATGTCGAAGTTTTTAACGCTTTCTAAATAGGAGTTTGCTTCAATCGATAAGTCAGTAATTCCTCGCGTTACCCTGAAGTGCTCTACATTGTTTTCGTTTGCATCGATTTCTCCTGTTAATAGGCGAAGTTGTTCATCGATGAAACTCAATGTGTTTACCGCATATTCGTTTTTAACTTCAATTCCTTTTTGTACATATAACGCACATAGCTTATTTAAAAAGGCTTCATTCTTTGAAGGAGTTGCTCCTTGAATCGAAAGTTGAAGCATAGACGCTTGTTTGCTGATAGGCTCAGCTTTTAATGCTGTTTGATATAAATCGGTTAGCGCATCTTTGTCTGATATTCTAATCGAGAATTTTCTTTTTGTATACTTCGCATCATTATAAGGATTGTTGTGGAAATATGATGTCGCGTCAATTGAGAAGATACCTAGTTTATTACTGATTTTTCTTCCGAATAAATAATACCCGATATGTTCTGTTGCTCCACTTCTATAGGTTAATTTATATTTTCTGGAGTTTACAACCTCTAATTCGATTTTAGTATTGTATGCCAGCGTGTATAGTGTATCTTCTTTTAATCGAATCGGATTCTCTGCATATACTTCAGTTGTTTTTACGTCACCAACTAATGAATATGATTTGTAGAGTTCTAATTCTTCAATAGTTTTCAAAATCAATAATCTTGATCTTAAAATTCCAATTTCATTTTCAATTCCGCCTTCATTGTTGAATGCGTTTAATTGAGTTAATAAGTCGGTACTATTTATTCGTTGCTTATCGTCTTTAATTAAAACAGTACAACTAGTATAGTAAACTCGATCTGCATACCAGTTGTAGAAGTATGATGTTACTAAGGCAAGACTTAATGTGTAGATATATAAATACCAATAGCGCAAAAAATACTTGTTAAACAACTGACCAAAATTAATCTGTCCGTTGTTGTCATTTTGCTGCTCATTAGCATTATTGGGATTCGAGACTTTATATTCGTTTGGATTTGTCTCTTGTTGTTGATTCATAATACGCAGTATATAATAGGAGGGAAGTGAAAATTAGCGATTGATTAATACAAAGGCTAATAGTGTTCCTAAGCTGATTAACATTGGTGCAACTCTGTAGAAATTATCTGATTGTGCTAACTTATCTTTCACAGGCGGAACATATAAAATGTCGTTAGAGTGCAAGTAATAATATGGAGCGGTAAATAAGTCGCGACGCGTTAAATCTATTTTAGTGTAGGTTTTAACACCGTTTTCTTCTCTAATCAATAGAACATCTCTTCTGTTTCCATAGATATTTAAGTCGCCGGCCATTCCTATCGCTTCAGGAACAGTGATTTTTTCATTGGTTACCGAAAATACTCCGGGATGCGTTACTTCTCCTAGGATTGTCACCTTAAAGTTTTCAAAATAAAGGCGCACATTCGGTGATTGAAGATATTGTTCTAGTCGTTTTTGTAATGTATCGCGTGCAACGGTTGTTGTTAATCCTGCAAGTTTTACTTTTCCTACTAATGGCATCTCAATATAGCCGTTTACATCTACCATATATCCAACATTCGGACGTGTAGAGTAGCTGTCGCCAAAATCGGGACGCTCTGATTTTGTGATTGTATTGAAGAAACTACTCGCTTCTTGACTTAAACTCGATACATAAATCGACAAAATGTCGTTAGGTTGAATTATTGCTTCATACATAGAAGTTTTAATTTCATGACCTTTATCGAAGTTGGGGTAGGTTACCTTTTTGCTCGAAGTGTCCCTTGATGCTTGAAAGTAAGTTACATCTTTGACATGTCGACATGAGCTTAATAATAAAGCTAATGTACTCATAATCAATAGATAATGCGCTTTTCTCATAATTGCAATTTTAGATAACTAAATCGTTTTCAGCCGATTTAGTGAAGTTTCTCGATGTGTTTATACTGATTTTCTTGTCTAGTTGTTACATAAATACCCTCGATAACTAATGAACTTTTCCATTCATAATTATGTTATAATCTGATATTACTCATTTGCTCATGCATTTTGTAAACCGTAATTTAGCCAACCCCAAACAAACCTCAAATATAGGTATGGAAACAACTCTATCAGTAGAAGAATTAAATAAACGTGAAGCGGAGTTCGATGCAAAAATTGCCGGCGGCAAAACAATCGAACCTAAAGATTGGATGCCTGAAAGGTATCGTAAGCAGTTGTTGAGAATGATGTCACAACATGCTCATTCTGAAGTTGTTGGAATGCTTCCGGAAGGTAATTGGATCACTCGTGCTCCTTCTTTGGCTCGTAAAGCTGTATTGTTGGCTAAAGTGCAAGATGAAGCGGGACATGGTCTTTATATCTACAGCGCAGCTGAAACTTTAGGCATGGATCGTTCAGAAATGATCGATCAGCTCCTTTCCGGTAAGGCAAAATATTCTTCAATTTTCAATTATCCTACTTTATCTTGGGCCGATATTGGCGCAATTGGTTGGTTGGTTGATGGCGCAGCTATTGTAAATCAGACAGTTCTGGCAAAATGTTCATATGGCCCTTATTCTCGCGCAATGCTCCGCATTTGTAAAGAGGAGAACTTCCATAACAAACAGGGATATCAAATTATGGCTTATCTAATGCGTGGAACGAAAGAACAACGCGATATGGCCCAAGATGCGATGAACCGTTTTTGGTGGCCTGCCTTAATGATGTTTGGCCCTTCCGATACTAATTCGCCAAATAGCGCCGACCTTATGAAATGGAAGGTGAAATTGCATTCGAATGATGATTTACGCCAGCGCTTTATCGATCGTACTGTTCCGCAAGCCGAAGCTATTGGTTTGAGAATTCCTGATGATAAATTGAAGTGGAATGAATCAACTCGTCACTATGAATTCGGTGAAATTAACTGGGCAGAATTTAACCAGGTGATCAGCGGAAATGGTCCTTGTAATAAATTAAGAATGAAACAACGTACCGATGCGCATAATAATGGTGCTTGGGTTCGTGAAGCAGCAGCAGCGTATTCTGCAAAAAAAGCGGCTTCTAAAAAATAATTATTCAAAAGTAAAAACTACAGATTTATGTCAGATAATAATCATCAGTGGCCAATTTGGGAAGTGTTTATTCAACCTAAAAATGGTTCAGCTCATGAGCATGCAGGAAGCGTACATGCTCCCGATGGAGAAATGGCTTTGCTAAATGCAAGAGATGTTTACGGTCGCCGATTAGAAGGTGTTAATATGTGGGTTGTTCCTGCTACTGCTATTGTGGCTTCTACTCCCGAAGATGTTGGACCTTTCTTTGATCCTGCAAACGATAAAATGTATCGCTGGCCTAATTATTTTAAAACTCCGGAAGGAATCAAACAGATATCATGATCTTGAACGACGCACTTAAAGAATATTGTTTAAGAATAGCTGATAATTCAAGCATTCTTGCTCATCGTTTGTCGGAGTGGAGCGGACACGGTCCTATCCTCGAAGAAGATATCGCTATGAGTAATATGGCGCTCGATCTTATCGGACAAGCTCGTGGATTTTACTCCTATGCGGCAACGTTAGAGGGTAAAGGTCGTACTGAAGATGATTTGGCTTTCCGTCGTGATGCTCGTGAATTTGTAAACCGTAATTTGGTTGAACAACCTGATCATAAAGATTTCGGAACAGCTATGTTGCGATCTTTTTTATATAGCTGTCTTTCTTATCTCCAGTTCCGTGCTTTGATGAATAGTAAGGATGAAACAATTTCCGGACTTTCTGCAAAAGCAATTAAAGAGGTTACTTATCACGTTCGTCATTGTGGCGATTGGGTAGTACGTCTTGGTGATGGTACCGAAGAAAGTCATCGTCGCATCAATAATTCTTTAGAAGAATTGTGGATGTATACCGCTGAATTATTTGAGCAAAATGAAGTGGATGCTCTTCTTGTTAAAGAAGGTATTGCTGTCGATTTAACTACATTAAAACAAGATTGGTTGAATTTAGTAGATGAAATTTTCACTCAAGCTAAATTGACTAAACCTGCTGAAGGTGGATATCAATCTTCGGGTGGAATTAACGGAATGCATACCGAGCATTTAGGCTATATTCTTGCAGAAATGCAGTTCTTGCCTCGTGCTTATCCTGATGCTATCTGGTAACATTTTTTTAATATGACTATTTCGAAAGAGGCTGTTTGGGAAATGCTTAATTCAATTCCTGATCCGGAGGTTCCGGCTATCAGTATTGTTGAGTTGGGCGTTGTGCGTGATGTGAAGGTCGAAGGATCTTCCGTGATAGTCGATATGACTCCTACTTATACCGGTTGTCCCGCAATGAAAATGATGGAGGACCAGGTGAAAGCAAAATTAATGTTGGAAGGCCTCGACGTGAAAGTAAATGTCGTTTTTAAGCCGGCTTGGACAACTGATTGGATGAGCGATGCTACTAAAGAGAAATTAAGAGCTTATGGCATCGCTCCTCCTGATAAATTATCGTTCGAAAATCTGCATCCATTCGCTAAATCGGATAAGGGTCCGTTGAAATGCCCTTTTTGTCGCTCCGAGGACACTGCCCTTACAAGCCAATTTGGTTCAACAGCTTGTAAAGCACTGTATTTCTGCAACGAATGCCGTCAGCCTTTCGAGCATTTTAAATGCCATTAACAGAATTTCATTTTCCCTCGTTTCTCTTCTTCTTTTTAGCTTACTTTGCAGTAAAGATTATTGCAAATGAGCTCTATATTATCATCAGTTGAAAACGGAATAGGAATCATCCGTTTAAATCGCCCCGATAAATTTAATAGTTTTAATCGCGAGATGGCATTGGCATTGCAGTCGGTGCTCGATGCTTTTGCAGGCGATAAATCAGTTCGCGCTGTATTGATAACAGCTGAAGGGAAAGCATTTTGTGCAGGACAAGATCTTGCTGAGGCGATCGATACTTCAGGTCCCGGAATTCAAACGATCGTTCGCGAACATTATAACCCCGTTATTAAGAAAATTAGAGCCATTGAAAAGCCTGTCGTTTGTGCTGTGAATGGCGTTGCTGCAGGTGCAGGTGCAAATATTGCTTTAGCTTGTGATATAGTTATAGCCGGTGCTTCCGCTTCTTTTATTCAAGCGTTTAGTAAAATCGGATTGGTGCCTGATAGTGGCGGGACATTCTTCTTGCCACGTATCATCGGATTTCAACGCGCAGCAGCATTAATGATGCTGGGTGATAAAGTTTCAGCTTCTGATGCTTTGCAAATGGGAATGATTTATAAAGTTTGTGATGATGCTCATTTGACTGCTGAGTCGATGGCAATCGCAACTACTTTATCAAATATGCCTACAAAAGGAATAGCACTAACAAAACAGTTGTTGAATGATTCAATGACTAATACGCTCGATGCTCAACTTGATAGAGAAGAGATTATTCAAGCAGCTGCAGGTAATACTTACGATTATCAAGAAGGTGTAAATGCATTTCTTGAAAAAAGAAAACCTATATTTAAAGGAGAGTAATTTAGGATACCCATTAACGTTATGTTTAATAAAAATACAATTGTTGGAGTAATTGGCGCAGGTGCAATGGGTAGTGGTATTGCTCAAGTAGCAGCCACCGCTGGACATTCTGTTCTCCTTTTTGATACTCGTAAGGAAGCTGTTGAGAAGGCAATTTCAGGATTGTCAACTACACTGAATAAATTAGTTGAAAAGTCGAAAATCAGTAAAGAAGATGCCGATGGTATCTTAAGTCGTATAAAACCGGCTTTCGATTTGAAAGACCTCAGTCCTTGCGGATTAGTTATTGAAGCAATCGTTGAAATATTAAGTGTGAAGAAAGAAGTTTTCTCTTCGTTGGAAACAATTGTTTCTGATTCAACTATTCTGGCATCGAATACTTCTTCTCTTTCTGTTACTTCTATTGCTGCTGCTTGCAAAATTCCTTCACGTGTAATCGGATTGCATTTCTTTAATCCCGCTCCTTTAATGCCGTTGGTGGAAGTGATCCCCGCTGTTCAAACGCAAGTCGATTTGGCCGCTGCTTGTAAGGAATTAATGTTGCAGTGGAAAAAAGTCCCTGTTATTACGAAAGATACTCCCGGCTTCATAGTGAACCGTGTTGCTCGTCCATATTATGGCGAAGCATTGCGTATTTGCGAGGAAGGAATTGCTGATATGGCTACAATCGATTGGGCTTTGAAAGATAAAGCAGGGTTTAGAATGGGGCCGTTTGAATTGATGGATTTAATTGGTAACGATATTAATTATACTGTTACCGAAACTGTGTGGACTCAAATGTATTTTGATCCCCGTTATAAGCCATCATTAATTCAAAAGAAAATGATGGAGTCGGGGCGCCTGGGACGAAAAACAGGAATGGGATATTTCTCATATGCAGATGGTGCTGTTAATCCGCTTCCTGAAAAAAATGATGAACTCGCAAAACAAATTGTTGATCGTGTTTTGTCAATGCTGATTAATGAAGCTGCTGATGCCTTGCATTATCAAATTGCATCTGCTAATGATATCGATCTTGCTATGACGAAAGGAGTAAATTATCCAAAAGGATTACTTGCTTGGGCTGATGAAATTGGCGTAAGTGAGGTTGTTCGTATATTGGATAATTTATATCACGAATATCATGAAGATAGATATAGAGCTTCGGTATTACTAAGAAGAATGAGTTCTGCAAATAAAAAATTTTATAACTAATGGATTTATTTGCCGCTAAAGCATCGTACTTATCGCCTTTAGGTTGGATAAATGTTACGGTTGAAGATGATGCCGTTACAGAGATGCTCTTTAGCGATCAACCTTTTGAGCAGAATACATTAGTGAATGATGTTTTGATAGCTGCAATAAAACAGTTAGAAGAATATTTCAATGGATCACGAAATAATTTCGAACTGAAGTTAAATCCCCGTGGTACCGATTTTCAAGTGAAAGTATGGAACGAGCTTTTAAATATCCCATACGGGAAAACGGTGAGTTATCATGAAATGTCGTCGCGCTTGGGTGATGAAAAATCAATCCGAGCTGCAGCTTCCGCCAACGGAAAAAATCCAATTGCCATTGTCATTCCTTGTCATCGTGTAATTGGATCTGATGGTAGCTTAACAGGATATGCCGGTGGAATCGAGAAAAAATCATGGCTACTCAATCATGAAAAAGGCGTATATACACCAACGTTATTCGAAGATAAAAATACATTGCAACAATAATGGATGCGAAATCAATTGCTGAAAAAGTAGTCGGTAAAATGTTCGATAACGATTGGTTTAGCCAATGGTTAGGTATAGAACGTGTATTAG
>JAKPPP010000074.1 GCA_029547265.1 Bacteroidota bacterium | reverse complement strand
TAGACATGAAGGATATAATAACTCTGTTAGTTTACGTATCCGTCCCTTCGACAAATTGTTTATAATTCCATCATTTGAATACAACTATGATCCTTTCAATGTAGGATATGCTGACGATGATAATAATGGAGATATTATTTTCGGAGGAAGACGACTTGATACTTACAACTCCGAATTGAAGTTATCATACACATTTAATGACAAAGCTAACTTGACTATTACCGGCAGACATTATTGGATTACGGGACATTACAAAAAACACTTCACTCTACTTGAAGATGGAGAGTTGGCGTTAAATGAAACTTATAATGGGAATAATAACTTCAATCAAAATTACTTTAATATTGATGTAGTTTATGAATGGAGATTTTCACCGGGTAGCGTTGTCAACATTATCTATAAAAACGGAATCGACAGTTACTCTCAAGATATCAGAAGTAAATACGACCAGAACTTCGGAAATTTGCTGAATGCACCACAAACAAATATGTTCAGTATTAAATTCCTTTACTATCTCGATTACCAGATGTTAAGGCATAAATCAAACGGATAAAGACTGAAACACGCGCTGTAAGTCAGCAATAATTTCGTGCCCTTTATCTTTCGTATAAAACTGATGTAGTTGTAATCCGTATTCATCTTTCGACAATCCCGGTTGTTCTTCTTTCATAGAAAGAAACCACTGTTGAATTTTCTCAGGACGTGGTCCCCATAACGCT
Source organism: Bacteroidota bacterium (assembly GCA_029547265.1). GTDB lineage: Bacteria > Bacteroidota > Bacteroidia > AKYH767-A > OLB10 > CAINEC01. The sequence goes on along the minus strand of JAKPPP010000074.1, from coordinate 18,523 downwards.
AAAACATCGAGCGTTTCCTCATTAAAAAAAACAAATTTAGGGATACCTCGAGTGCCATTTGTAAGGAAACTATCCATCACTTGTGGATTATCATCACGCAGGATAAAATAAGATTTTACTTCAGGTTGATATAACTCGAGGTATTGTTCAAACCAAGGAACGATCTGCGCTGAATCGCCACACCATCCTTCCGTAATGATCATTACACCTACTTTACCTTTTATCTTGAAAGAAGAAAGCCCCGAAGGCATGGTAGCTTTATCGAGCCGTTGCATCCTCTTTTGATTCAAAGAAGCATAACTAATCCTTTCCTCCGATTGATCATCACCTGTTGTTTTGTTCGCTAACAACAAATCATCGAGCAATTCACGATATTCAGAATACGACATAGAAACATCATTCAGCCAACTTCTCTTAATCTTTTGCATATAAAAATTATTTGGGCAAAGATCGTTAATCTAAGTTAATGCTAGAAGCAAAATGACCCTTGTGGTCATGATTAATATTATTCCATGTTGCCAACTAATTTCAATGTGACTATTAAAATTTCGGCACTTTAGTCAAATAAATGAGCTTGTTTGCCCAATTTATCTTTGAAATAGGGTCAAATCATGATTAAATTAGTGGCTTAAAGTGTTAAATAAATGAAATTCAAGGGCATTGTTATAGGCTTAATGTTATTTAGTCAAGCAGGATACAGCATCAACTATCCTGCAAAGAAAGGCGAAGGACATATTGGCATTGGATATAAAACCACCTCCTACAGTTCTGTTTTCGATCAAGATGGGGAAAGGAAATCATCACCAAAAACAACATCTAGTCAATGGATTTTAACGGGCAATTACGGGTTATCCAATAAATTCAACGTTAGCGTTTATGCTCCGGTTAACATTCAAAATAAAGTAAAAAGCAATGCAGATTTCAACGTTGGAAAAGACCTTACAAGTAGTGGTCCCGGCGACATGGAAATCGGACTCGGATATTCGTTTACAGAACAGAAAAAACTGATAGCTACTGCTATGCTAAAACAAAGTTTAGGATTTGGAAATAATGATGTTGCTGAAGGATTAAATACGGGATATGGCGACTACGCAACCTCTATTCACTTCGATTTATACTATCAACTTAATACACATTTATACTTTGGAGGATCAACAGGAGCACGAAAAAGAAACAAAGGCTATAGCGATGATTTCTCAGGAGAGGTTTTAGCGGGATGGCATATTTTACCATGCTTAGATCTTACGGGAAGCATTAACGGACTATTTCCATTTGAGAATGGCGATGAAGATGTTAATGGCGGCTACTTTGGACTATACAGAAACAATGCAGGTTACATGGCATTAAACACAACACTAATCTACAATTACAACAGAATGGCGGGGATTTCGGTAGAAGTAAATAATTATCTGAAAGGACAATTAATTGGTGCTGAACCGATTTTCGGAGTCAAAATATTTTACTTGATAACCGCGAAAGAAAAAGTAGAAGACAAACAAACTGTACCGGAAACTACTCCGGAAAAGAAATAGTTTAGAACTCAATTAAAGAGACGGTGCGATAAAAAACAAAAACATCATGGCAATAAAAAACATGATTGTAACTCCTATTCCTAATCTCTCAAAATTACTTAACGGATAAGATTCGTATCTGCGAACCAACTCCACCATCGTTTTTTGCTCCTTCATACTTAAGTATCTTTTTTGAAACAGATTAATGACTAATTCAAAATTAGTCATATTTGATTTACATAGAATACGTGTATTCACCTATAATGTGTAGGATTTTTCAACAGTTTTAAGTGAACTAAATCAGCTTTCCTGAAATAAGATATCAATTGAAATTTGATGAATCTGTCCCCACAGATGACACATACTTGCGGGTTCCAAAGTAGTTGTTATGAAAATACAAAAAGTCCTACCATAGCTTATAGTACAACTTATTATTCGTTTTGTCCAATTACAAGGCAAAACCAGCTAATTGCGTATTTTTTATGTCACCACATGAAAGAATCATGAAAAAGGGCTTTATAACGACACAACTTGTAATAATTAGCGTATAAACTTCAGCTAAAATACCATATTTGATTGCTATTTTAGCGACATCAAAAGATCGAAAGAAATGCGAAAAATAAAAAATCTATTCTTCATTCTGTTAATCGGGGTAAGTACCCTATCGAAAGCCGGCACTGCTCCTGCTGCTACCGGATACGATTTAAAATTCAAGATTGCCGGCATTAAGGATACCTTATGTTACCTTGCAAATTATTACGGCGACAAACAGTACATTAAAGATTCGGCGCGAGTTGATGCAACCGGAAAGATTTCTTTCAAAGGAAAGGAAGCACTTCCAGGCGGGATTTATCTTTTCGTTTTCCCAAACAAAACATATTTCGAGATTCTGGTTGATAAAGTTCAGCACTTCAGTATGGAATGCGATATGAACGATATCATCAACAGCATGAAGGTAAAAGATTGCGATGAAAACGCACAATTCTACAGCTACCTTCAATTCATTCAAAAGCAATCGAAAGAAATTGAGCCTTTAAAAGTTCAGCGTAAACAACTATCAGATGCCAAACAACCTACTGACAGTATAGATGCTTCGATGAAAAGAATTGATGAGTCGGTAGCTAATTACAAAAAAGACTTTATCACAAAAAATCAAGGATCATTTTTGGCAGCAGTTTTTAAAGCATCACAAGACATTGTGATTCCAGATGCTCCAATTTTACCAAACGGAGCTAAAGACTCAACATTTGCTTATCGTTTCTACAAAGCACATTACTTCGATAATATCGATTTATCGGACGAGCGTTTATTAAGAACGCCAATATACAACAGTAAAGTAAGTTACTATATGAAAAACATGGTACTGCAAATTCCGGATTCAATTATTCCTGAATGCGACATGTTAGTAAGCAAAGCAAAACCAAATAAAGAAACATTCAAGTTCATGGTTTGGTATCTTACCAACACACATGAAACTTCGAATATAATGGGAATGGATGCAGTATTCGTTCATTTAGTGAAGAAGTATTATACAAAAGAACTAGCATATTGGGTTGATGATGCAACACTCTTCAAAATTCAAGATCGTGCAAGCATCCTTGATCCAATTTTAATAGGGAAGAAAGTAAAGAATTTGATTCTTGCCGATTCAACCGACAATTATCAATCACTTTATGCTGTTAACTCACCTTATACTATTCTTTATTTTTGGGATCCGGATTGTGGTCACTGTAAAAAAGCAACTCCTAAAGTGAAAGCTTTCTATGATAAAGTAAAAACGAAAGGTGTTCAAGTGTATGCAGCTTGTACTGAGGTTGAAATGGACAAATGGAGAAAATATATCAGAGAAAACAATCTCGATTGGATTAATGTGGCTGACCCGAAATTGCAAAATAATTTCCGACATGAATTTGACGTAACAACAACTCCGCAAATTTTCATCCTCGACAAAGACAAGAAAATAATGGCGAAGAAAATAGACGAAGATACCATGGAGAAAATCCTAAGCAAAGAATTAGGAATACCATATGTGGAACCGGTTAAGAAAGATGATGAGCAAGAGCATCACTAAAAATAAAAAGGGTACTTCGGTACCCCTTTTTTATGTGTTACTATTTCTTCTACTCCAAAGAATCATAATTGCAAAAGCATAAATAGATGCTCCCAGCGCGATGATAATTAAATGTCGCGGAATATTTTCGTCGAGGCCCATAAAGACTCTCATTATCGCTATTACAATTGCTATCAGCTCTACTTTAAGAAGGAAGATTAGGTTGCTTTTAAAATTACCTGGTCTATGTCTGAATACTGCTTTAAAATCGAACATAATAGCTGCAATTACAAATAACCCAACAATTGTACTGACATACCAAACAACATAACATAGTCGAGTATAAACACCCATTATGCTAATGTGTTCTATCAACACAGGAAAAATATTTACCGCCATATATCCTTTCGAATGACTGAATGAATCCCATGCCAAATGCGATAGAATCCCTACTAATGCCGAAATAATAAATTTAAGCCAGTGCTGTTTTAAATAATCAGGAAAATTCTCAATTCTTTGATGCAAGTATTCAGCTTTCAAATAAGGCCAACGTTTTCGGCAAACAAATACAGCAGATTGTTGCCAAAAGAAAGCTAATAAAAACGTCATAGGTAAATCAAAGTAAAAAATACCCATTCGCGTATGGCTTAGGAATGATCCTGAACTCAACCAAATAAAATATTCCATATCAGGAACCATGCTCCCAATGATGAGAGCAGTCCATGAAATATATTTTTCAGGTACCTTTTTAAGAGGTATTAAGATGGCAGGATGTGCCGCAGTAAATGGCATTCTAAAGGATTGTAAACTCGGTTCTTCTATTTTGCGATTTTCCTTCGTCGGTGCTATTATCAGCTACCGGTTTGGTGTCGCCATAGCCTTTATACGTAAGTCGTGCGGTCGGGATTCCTGCTTTTATTAAAAAATCATACACCGATTTTGCACGGTTTTCTGATAATAAAAGGTTAGCTTTTTTATCGCCGGTGTTATCTGTATGTCCGCTGACTTCAATACGAACCGTTGCACTACTCTTCAAATAACTTAAAAGCTTGTTGAGTTCAGGCATCGATTCTTTCTTTAATTCAAACTTATTTACATCAAAGAAAATATTCTTTAACACTACCTTTTCCCCTGCTACAGGCTGTTTTAATTTGATCAACAAATCGTATGCGTTTTGTTTATCCGTCGCTGCCTTGCATTCAAAGTAATCAGAGTAAAACAAATAGCTTTCTTTATTTACATTCAACATGTAATTTTTCCCTGCAGGCAGGCAAGCCAAAAATTCTCCTTTCCTTTTATCGGTAGCATTCGACACCATTACATTTCCGGTCTCTACATCGATAATTTCAAATTTCGCCGACAAAGGATTTCCACTCGAGGCATCCACCACTCTTGCTTTTACATAACTTACCAATGAAGGTTGTGCTTCTTTATATAAATCGAAACTATATAAATCGAGATCACCGAAACCATCTTTTCTGCTACTGCTGAAGTAGGCTGTTTTTCCATCGGGACTAACCATCATACTGTTTTCGTCTTCATTAGTATTGATAGGATATCCGAGGTTAACCGGAATTCCCCAACGCCCATTTGCATCTTTACGACTCACGAAAATATCGAGTCCGCCAAGTCCGGTATGTCCGTCACTCGCAAAATACAATGTTTGATTATCGGGATGAATAAAAACACTTTCCTCAACACCGGGAGTATTAATAGTATCACTCAATCGCACCGGCTCCGACCATGTCATGTCGGTTTGAAATGTAGTCGAATAAATATCTTGCACCTGACGTCGCGTATTGCGATCAGTATAACCACGAATAAAATACAAAGTCCTTCCATCCGAAGAAAATGAAGGTTGCGTTTCCCATGCTCCTGTATTCACAGGTGCGCCTAGATTAAAAGGTTTTGTCCAGCTGCCATCAGCCATCAACTGCGATAAATAAATATCACAATTCCCTTTACTATCGGGACGATCACAAGCAGCATAAAATACCAACTTACCATCGGCAGAAACTGAAGGAGCACCTTCGTTTTGCAATGAATTCAGAGGGGGCCCGGGATTAAAGGCACGTTGCCAAACAGAGTCTTTCTTTGTAGAAATATAAAAATCCTCCTGTTCCATTCCATTCAATCGATCGTCTTTAAAGCGACGAGTAAATATCAATTGCTTTTGATCAACTGTTAGTGAAGGATAATATTCCCCTCCGGAAGTATTCACTCCTGCCCCTAAATTTTTAGGAGTAAAAGGCACAGGATGCTTCATGGCATTTATCGAAAAATCGCAATTACCGATGAGGTGATTTACCGTTTCAATTTTATCGGCAGGAGCACCTTTAGCAATTCTTAAATAATCGTTGAAGCTTGATTTCGCATCTTCGTAACGTGCTAACTTCAACTGCAAGGTTCCTAACAAATAAAAATTGTTGGGAAAGAATGTAGGATTAATATGAGAAGCCTTATCGTAATATTTAACAGCCATCTCAAAATTATTTTGCTCGGCATAAACATCACCAAGAATCATATAGGCTTCAATGAATCCGGAGTCTTTGGATATTGCTTTTTCGAAATACGGAATAGCCTTTGCCCAGTTACCGCCATCGACTTGTTTAGTACCATCTTCAAAAGCATTAATTGCCGACTTATTCGTTGAAGAATATTTTGGCATTTGAGCGAAAGAAGAAAAAGACAATAGCAGAAAAAAAGCTGTCAATATGCCGGAATAAATAGTTTTTATCATCTGTAGTTTAAGACTTAAGGCACATTAATAATCTTGTGCGTTTGCAAAGATATTCTCCACTTCGGATTTGCCTTTACGTAATCAATAATTAACGGCATTACTTTCTCTGTATTGCCATATTCGGGCTGTAATAATAACGCGCAACTATCAGCAGTATTTGCAGCATGTTGTTCGGCCCAGTTAAAATCACTGGAATTAAAAACCACAACCTTCAATTCTTGCGCCAATTTTATGTTTTCGGGAAGAGGAGCCTTAAATTTCTTAGGCGATAAGCATATCCAGTCCCAACTGCCGCTCAAAGGATGCGCACCTGAAGTCTCGATAGCCAATTCATAGCCTTCCGCCTTCAACACAGACGTTAAAGCATTTAAGTCATGCATGGCAGGCTCTCCACCGGTAATTACAATCAATTTTACGGGATGGTGAGACACTTCCTTCACTAATTGCTCAACAGATTTCATAGGATGCTTTTCTGCCTCCCACGACTCTTTCACATCGCACCACACACAACCTACATCACATCCTGCTAAACGAATAAAATAAGCAGCTCGTCCGGTATTGATGCCTTCCCCTTGAATAGTATAAAAAGACTCCATTACCGGATACTGCTTTAGCAATATCTCAGGAGCGTACTTCATTTCTTGTTGAGGCATAAACAACTTTCTTTGCCGACAGCAGTGTATTTTGAACCAAACCAATAATGGTCATTGGTCCCACGCCGCCCGGCACCGGAGTAATATAACTGCACTTAGGTGCAACACTTTCAAAATCGACATCACCCACTAAGCGATATCCTGTTTTAGTTTTATCGGAAGGAATACGAGTCATGCCTACGTCAATCACCACAGCACCTTCTTTTACCATATCTCCTTTAAGGAAGAAAGGTTGTCCGATAGCAGCAACAATAATATCTGCTTGACGAGTAATTTCAGCCATGTTTTCAGTCTTGCTATGACACAAAGTAACAGTACAATTTCCGGGATAAGTATTACGAGAAAGCAATACCGACATTGGCGTTCCGACGATATTACTTCGTCCGATAACTACACAATGTTTACCTGCGGTAGGGATTTTATAACGCTCTAAAAGCTGCATGATCCCTTTCGGAGTTGCAGGGATATAGCAAGGAACTTGCTGCGTCATTCTTCCGATATTGATTGGATGAAATCCATCAACATCCTTTTCAGGAAGGATAGCTTCAGTTACTTTCAATACATCGATATGTTTAGGGAGAGGAAGTTGAACAATAAATCCGTCCACTTCATCATTATCATTTAGCTTTTCAACTTCTGCCAATAACTCATCTTCCGTCATGGAAGCATCAAATCTCAGTAACGAAGACTCAAAACCAATATCGTGACAGGTTTTAATCTTGTTATTCACATACGTTTCTGAAGCACCATCGTTGCCCACTAAAACAGCAGCAAGATGAGGGACTCTTTTGCCTTCACGGCGCATCTGTTCCACTTCCTCACGGATTTCCTTTTTGATAGCTTCCGCAGTAGCTTTTCCGTCAATTAATTGCACAGTCAGATATTTTTAAGGTGATTATTAAAAACAAAAGCGTCCATAATTATTGAACGCTTTTATTTTATGTTACTATCTACGTTGAGGCATATTTCGCATCATTTTCTGAGCTTGTCCATTGGTGAACATCTTCATCATTTTTCGCATATCCTCGAACTGTTTAATAAGTCGATTTACATCTTGAATGGAAGTACCGCTACCGGTAGCAATTCTTTTTCTTCTTCCACCATTTAATAATTCAGGGTTCTCGCGTTCTTGAGCAGTCATGGATTGGATAATCGCTTCAATCGACTTAAACGAATTCTCATCGATATCGATATCCTTCACCATTTTACCCATTCCCGGAATCATACCCATCAAATCTTTAATGTTACCCATTTTCTTGATCTGCTGAAGCTGACCAAGGAAATCATTAAAGTTGAACTGATTCTTTGCTATTTTCTTTTGTAACTCGGCTGCTTGTTTAGCATCGAATTGTTCTTGCGCACGCTCTACGAGGGAAACGATATCACCCATGCCGAGGATACGATCACTCATCCTCTCAGGATAGAACACATCTAATGCTTCCATCTTCTCGCCCATACCCACAAACTTGATTGGTTTGTTGACAACGGACTTAATCGACAAGGCCGCACCACCACGAGTATCACCATCGAGTTTAGTAAGCACTACCCCATCAAAGTTCAATCGGTCGTTGAACGCTTTCGCTGTATTCACCGCATCTTGACCTGTCATGGCATCCACCACGAATAAGGTCTCATCAGGATTGATAGCTTTCTTTACGCGCTCAATCTCGTTCATCATCTCCTCATCGATCGCTAAACGACCTGCAGTATCGACGATTACGGTATTGTATCCTTTTGTTTTAGCGTAAGCAATAGCGTTTTGAGCAATCTGAACCGGATTTTTATTCTCGATTTCAGAGTAAACTTCAACACCAATTTGCTCACCTAAAACTTTCAGCTGGTCGATAGCGGCAGGACGATAAACGTCGCAAGCTACCAACATCACATTGCGATTACGTTTTGTTTTTAACAAGTTAGCCAACTTACCCGACAAGGTGGTTTTACCCGAACCTTGTAACCCTGACATCAAAATGACTGCAGGATTGCTTTTCAAGTTAATATCGGTTGCTTGTCCGCCCATTAAGGCAGTTAACTCCTCTTGGGTGATTTTAACCATTAACTGACCCGGAGAAACAGAAATCAAAACATCTCTTCCGAGTGCTTTTTCCTTTACGGTATCAGTAAATTGCTTGGCAACTTTATAATTTACGTCGGCATCAAGTAAGGCTTTACGCACTTCCTTTAAAGTTTCCGCAACGTTAATTTCAGTAATCTGACCCTGCCCTTTCAGCAGTTTAAACGCCCTATCGAGCTTATCACTTAAATTCTCAAACATAGCTGCAAAAGTAGTAAAAGGAAGGGAGCTCTAAAAGCTAAAAAGGAGCAATTTTCGTCATAAATGGGGTGATATTGTATTTTGGATTTCCATCTACATTTTTTTGAACACAGATTTGTCCCTATGGGACTAACTCAGATTTCGTCCCGTTGGGACGACCACAGATTTAAAAGGATTTGATATTGGTTGAAGATGAATCCACTGTAAAACCAAGATTTCGGTTTACCCCTCATTCAGTCATTCAAACATTCAATCACTCAGTCATTCAGAAATTCAGTCATTGACTCATTCAAACATTCAATCACTCTTTCATTCAGTCATTGTCTTATCTCTGATCGAAGCGGTCGTTTTTCTTGGTAAGTTTTAAGTCTTGCAATACACTCGACTTCACATTAATTTGGATGAAATAGTTCTGTTGGAATCCGAATGGAACCCAATTTAAACGCATTTCCCAGCAGTGTAGATCACGAAAAACGCCGAGGGAAGTATATGATAGATCTTTCTGTTCGAAATCGTATCCTGAGTTAAAATTAACTTTCCAGTTTTTTGTCACTTGCACATCCCCGTTAAAGTTCAATGTTTGCGTTGTTTGATCGGAAGTTCCGAAATTATTTTGGTAGAAAAAGCTATAACCTACCGATAAATTGAATGGTACAGTATAGTCGATATAATCGCCTTTATTTTTGTTGATATTTTCTAATTCTTCTTTCGATCCTTTACTGCTTTGGTAGTCCTTTTTACCATTAAATACTGAGAAGTTGACCGATAAATTAGCATTGTTCATATGCGCCAATTTCCCTGATTCATTGATCTCAAATTTATTGTAACGGACGCCTGCATCATTCACCATATAAGGATCAAATACTCCTGCGAAACTCAATGAAATTCTATCTAAAACCGTAGTACGACCGGCAACTGAAATTGTAGATAAATTCAAGGAATCAGCAGCGAAATTATAGTTCATTGCCGCACTTAAACTTTCAAGCAACTTAATTTTCTTTTCTGTTACAGCAGTATCGGAAACTTGACGCACTTTCATCTCGAGATTATTATCGAGACTAAATGTCATTAATGATGATTTTCCGGATGATGGTCCGCCATAAAGGGCTCCTTCAAAAATAGAATACAATGCAGTTTTTCCTGTTGAATCGACTTGAACTGATTTATACACTCCGTAAGTAGGATCACTAAAATCGGGACGCCATGAGAAACCTATATTCGGAGTCATTACATGACGAATTGCTGCTAATTTTCCTTTCTTAAATTGTACCAATCCGAAGATTCGCGTATTCATATTTGCGCTGAACGAAAATTCACGTGCAGCTTTAAATCCTGTTACGGTATCTACATCAACCGTTTTAGTATCTGCAACATATTTCTTCTCGATGGTTTTTAAATACCATTTTTCAGTATAATTTATTGCAGGACTAACAGTAAAATATTTGAAAGCACTAAAAGAAGTACTGATAGGAATACTATGCTGAATTCCGTAGCGCAATTGATCTAGACTTTCTTTTCTGAACAATAAAGTATCTTTTGTAGAGATAGAATTCTGAAGACTGGTAGTATAACTTACTCCAATTTTCTCGTACCATTTAGCGGCACCTACAGCAGTTTTTCTTTTGAATGGAGTTTGGCGACTGATGCCGAAGTTGGCAGTAGGAAAGCTTACTGTGATATCTCTCGTAGATGTATTTTGAGAGTGAGAAAGTCCTGCGCTAAAGCTGTACGGTTTCCCCGGCCACGACTTACTAAATGCCACTGACGACGTAAATGTATTCGTGAGGTAATTATTAGACGACGATAAATTATTGCGATAGAAAGTGCTGGAACCGGCATTAACGTTTGCGCTGAAAGTGCTATTCGGACGAGCTTTCGAATCTTGCATATGATTCCATCTTACGAAGAATCCTTTTTCAACTGCGTAGTCAGGAAGTTCCTTTTGACTAGTCTTAGTTAAGGAATAATTCACCGAGAAATTCCCGTTATAATGGTAACGATTAGCATAATTAGAGTATGCATTCGCTCTCCAGCTTCCGCGGGAATAAATATCGCCCGTCAGCGCTAAATCGAAATGATCGTTCAACCCGAAATAATATCCTCCATTCGTTAAAAAGAATCCCAATTGCGCCGACTCCCCATAAGCGGGAAATAGAATTCCCGAAGAGCGCCCTTTTTTATTGGGGAAGAATCCGAAAGGAATAGCAAAAGGCGTAGGTACATCGGAAATCACCAACTCCGCGGGACCGGTTACTACCTTATTATTAGGAATCACTTTAATCTTATTACTTGCTATAAAGTAATGAGGATGAGGCAATTCGCAGGTAGTATAATAACCATTGCGGATATAAGTGGTATTATCGGACTCCTTTTTAACCGTAGAACCATGGATATAGCTATCGCCATCTTTTGTAGAGATTTCTGCTATTCGTCCTCTTTTAGTATCAAAATTATACTTTAACGATTCCGACTTAAACTCATCATTACCTTGTCTGAAAATAGGAAACCCAGCCATAGTACCTGTACTATCAGGCATGCCTTTTGCGGATAGGTTATGATCGGTAAAATTCAATTCGATATAATCGGCAATCAAGTTAATGTCCTCATATTCAATATGTGCCTTACCAAACATATATACTTTGCCGGCTTCCAGATCGTAACGAATAGAATCGGTAGCACCATATTTCACCTTGGATTTCAATTCATTACTAATTGAAGCTGAGTCAGTTGAAGCAGAATCCTTCACCACCAACATCAAACTTTTACTTGCCAAAGAAGAATCTGGAGAAACAAAAGCAGCCGAATCAGTCTGCTGAGCTTTTGATGAAAAAGTGCAGAGAACCAAGAAAATACATACACACAACCAACAATTTGCCGTTGATAAGTTCACTGATAAACACCTACTTGACTGATACATTCTATCGTTAGAAACCTAATTTTGAAGGCGCAAAGCTACAAAACAACGTGAAACGTCTACTCTGCATTGTTACAACCTTATTGTTGGTGAGTTTTTCACTAACATCCGCAGGCCCTCACCGGAAGGATGCCTACAGGATCAAAACTGTCGTTATCGACGCAGGACATGGAGGCCATGACACAGGATGTCTAGGTTCTTCAGCCCGCGAAAAGACAGTTGCCTTAAATATCGCATTAAAGCTTGGAAAGCTCATTGAACAGAATTTTCCGGATGTAAAAGTAATATATACGCGCAAGACTGACGTATTTATTCCTTTGCATGAAAGAGCAAATATTGCGAACAAGGCGCATGCCGACCTATTTATTTGTATCCACTTGAATTCGGGGGCTAAATCGGCTTACGGAGCTGAAACATATGTTATGGGGCTTCACAAATCGGATGACAACTTAAATGTTGCGAAGCGAGAAAATGCCGCGATCTTATTAGAGGACGACTACAAAACGCAATACGACGGATTCGATCCGAATTCACCGGAAGCCAATATTATCTTCTCTTTATATCAGAATCAGTTTATGCATCAAAGTCTAGACTTTGCATCAAAGGTTCAGCAACAATTTGAAGAATATTCTGGAAGAAATAACCGCGGAGTAAAGCAAGCGGGATTCCTAGTATTATATAAAACAGCAATGCCTGCAGTACTTATCGAAAACGGGTTCCTTACTCATGACATGGAAGAGAAATTCCTCGATAGTGAAAAAGGCCAAAGTACGATGGCAACTGCAATTTTCAGAGCATTCAAAGAATATAAAATAGATTCAGAATCATCGGGGGGAGCGTCGGCAGTGAAGGAGGATAACCAGCCAAAAAAAGACGAACCGATGGCGGAAAATCCGGTAAAGGAAACACCGGAACGACAAGCAGCACCAAAGCAGGACACAACTCCGGCTCAAGAAGCTCCGAAAAAGGAAGATCCCAAACCGTCGTCGGTAAACAATCCACCAGTAAAAGAGGAGCTTCCAAAACAGGAACCGGAAAAAGTAACTCCATCGAAAGAAGAAAAGCCGGCTCCGGAAACGGAAAAGCCAACGCCGACACCCGTAAAAATGGAAAAAGCACCGGTAGAAAAGCCTGAACCTGCTACCAAAAAAGTTTATATCGGTGTTCAAATCGGAGCATGTACCGATATCCAAAAAGAAGACGAGAAATTCAAATCTGTTGAAGGATTAAAGCGAATCAAAGGAACCGACGGATATACTCGATTTGTTGCAGGAAGCTATACCAGTATTTCAGCAGCGAAAGCGCGACAAAATCAACTAAAAGCTGCAGGCTTTAAAGACTGTTTTTTAACTGCTTACGACGGCGATAAAAAGATTACACCTCAAGAAGCAGAGCAATTGCTTAAAAGGCCGTAATTTTGCCTCATAACTCTGATTTGTGAAATTTTCGAACGAAGCTAAAGTCGGTATCCTCGTAACTGTTGCCTTGGCAGCATTATTATGGGGACTGAACTACCTGAAAGGTAAAGATGTATTTACCAGCCGCAATACGTACTATGCGGTATATGATAATGTTGACGGTTTAGTGAAATCGAATCCGGTTTTTATGAACGGATTCAGAATCGGAATCGTTAATGCCATTGATTTCATGCCCGATAAATCAGGAAAATTATTGGTAACATTAAAGATCGACCGTCACGTATTCGTCTCGAAAGATGCCATTGCCAAAATTTTTAACAGTGACCTTATCGGTACCAAAGCGATGCGTATTGATTTAGGAGCTTCGCTCACACCTGCTAACGATGATGATACCTTATATTCGGAATTAGAATCGGGATTAGCCCAGCAATTAGGAAAGCAAGTTGGGCCGATTAAAGATAAAACCGAGCATTTAATAGTAAGTTTAGATTCAGTAGTTCAGATGATGCATGTGATGTTTGATCCCGCTACACAAGGAAATTTGAAGAGCGGAATAGGACATTTGAACAACAGCCTTGCTTCTATCGATCATATGGTAAGTGACGATAACGGTAAATTGCAGTTAATGATCAGCAATATCAACTCCATTACCGGAAATTTGAAAAGCAATCAGCAACAGATCAATAACATACTGAATAATATCTCGAAAGTAAGTGATTCGTTGGCGGCAGCCAATTTTGCAGAAACCATTCGTAAAGCCGACGAAGTTTTAGCGCAATCGCAAGAGATGTTAACGAAAATAAATCAGGGACAAGGGTCATTGGGCAAGATGGTAAACGACCAACAACTCTATGATAATCTGACAGCTACGTCGCACGACCTCGATGAGTTGATGAAAGACTTAAAAGCGAATCCGAAACGCTACGTTCACTTCTCTGTTTTTGGCAAAAAGAGCAAATAAGCAAACCTGCCTTTACATATTTTTTGTTTTAAACATCAGTTATTGAAAAATAACTGCCGGATGCTATGGAAATATAGCCCGATCGGCTTACTTTGCAGAAGTTTAATCAGCATACAATCAGGAATATGATTTCAAGTATACTATTCACCATTCTACTGATTATTGGGGTGATATTATTCACCAAAAAAATCAGAGAAGTGATCAGGAACATTCAGCTGGGTCGTAAATTAGACCTTAGCGATCGTTCTTCAGAAAGATGGGCAACCATGGCCCGAGTTGCATTAGGTCAATCGAAAATGGGATCACGTCCGGTAGCAGCATTTTTTCACGTGCTTATTTATGTCGGATTTATCATCATCAATATTGAAGTCATTGAAATCATTATTGACGGAGTATTCGGAACACACCGAGTGTTATCGTTTATGGGTGGACTATACGACGTTTTAATTGGTTCATTTGAATTCTTAGCAATTGGTGTGTTAGCAGCTTGTTTTGTATTCCTATCAAGAAGAAATATTATCAAGCTTCGCAGATTCCACATGCGTGAGATGACGAAGTGGCCGAAGTCGGATGCTAATATCATCCTCTTTACAGAGATATTATTAATGTCGGCGTTCCTAATCATGAATGCATGCGATTACCAACTACAAATGTTAGGAGCAGAACATTATTCAAGAGCTACCGGTATTGTAGGAGCATTTCCTGTAAGTTCAATGTTATTACCAATGATTTCTGGGATGTCGATTGACAGTTTGATTATCTTAGAAAGAAGTTGCTGGTGGTTTCACATCATCGGGATATTAGCTTTCCTAAACTATGTACCCTACTCTAAGCATTTCCATATTCTACTTGCCTTCCCGAATACCTATTACAGTAAATTGACTCCTAAGGGTGAATTCACGAATATGGAATCGGTAACTAACGAAGTTAAGTTGATGATGGACCCTTCGGCGGCAGTTCCTTCTGTTGATCCGAATGCAGCACCTCAACGCTTCGGAGCGAAAGATGTAAAAGACCTGACGTGGAAACAACTCATGGACAGTTACTCTTGTACTGAGTGCGGACGATGTACCTCATCTTGTCCTGCGAACTTAACAGGCAAGCTTTTATCACCACGAAAAATCATGATGGATACACGTGATCGATTAGAAGAGGTAGGAAAGAATATCGATCAACATGGAGCGGATCACGACGATGGAAAATCATTGTTAGGAAACTACATCACTGAAGAAGAATTATGGGCATGTACCACATGTAATGCATGTACAGAAGCTTGTCCGGTAAATATTGATCCACTTTCAATCATCGTTGAAATGCGTCGCTATTTAGTGATGGAACAATCGAGTGCTCCTACCGAGCTCAACGGCATGTTTACGAAAATTGAAAACAACGGAGCCCCTTGGCAATTTTCACCTGCCGACCGTATGAATTGGGCGAATGAAGACTAACAACATCTTACAAACAAAATAGAAATTACAGTATGGAAAATTTCAAAGTACTTACCATGGCCGAAATGATGGCAAACGGAGAAAAACCGGAAGTATTATTTTGGGTAGGATGCGCGGGAAGTTTCGACGATAGAGCAAAAAAAGTTACTAAAGCGATTGCTAAAATATTACACGCTACAGGAGTAAAATTTGCAGTATTAGGAACAGAAGAAAGTTGCACCGGAGATCCGGCGAAGAGAGCAGGAAATGAATTCCTCTTTCAAATGCAAGCGATGAACAACATCATGATTCTTAACGGTTACGAAGTAACGAAAATCGTTACCGGTTGTCCGCATTGCTTTAATACATTGAAAAACGAATATCCTTCTTTAGGAGGAAACTACGAAGTTTTGCATCACTCGCAATTACTTCAACAGTTGATAGATTCAGGCAAACTAAAAGTTGCCGGAGGACCGTTTAAAGGAAAGAAAATTGTATTTCACGATCCATGTTATTTGGGACGAGCGAACAATGAATATGAAGCTCCGCGTTCGGTAATTCAAAAGTTGGATATTTATCTAACAGAAATGAAACGCAGCAAAGCCAACGGACTATGTTGTGGTGCGGGAGGAGCTCAGATGTTTAAAGAGCCTGAAAACGGAGTAAAAGATATCAATGTTGAAAGAGCAGAAGAAGCATTACAATCTGATCCCGATGTAATTGCAGTAGGTTGTCCATTTTGCAATACAATGATGACAGACGGAGTAAAAAACTTCAATAAAGAAGATAAAGTTCAAGTTAAAGACATCGCTGAGTTAATCGCAGAAGCTATTGATATTAAATAAATTACGATAAAATTAAAATATATTTCATCGTCAATCGACATTGACTGATTATTCCTGAAACCATTAAAAAGAATTATGTCTAAACAATCCCGGCGTTCCGAATTTCTTTCTGAAGTAGGCAATATTTCAGCTTTTACGGGAAAGTTTTTTCGTGAAGGATTCAAACCTCGATATGAGTGGAGTGAGTTATTTCGGCAATGCTATATCATCGGTTATGAATCGCTGCCCTTAGTAGGTATAACAGCATTCATTATGGGATTAGTATTAACGGTACAATCTCGTCCGACACTAGAAGAATTCGGCGCTGCCTCTTACCTACCGGCGATGGTTGCCGTTTCCATTGTTCGTGAAATCGGTCCGGTGATTACAGCCTTGATCTGTGCAGGAAAAATCGGATCCAGTATCGGAGCCGAATTAGGATCAATGCGAGTTACTGAGCAAATTGATGCAATGGAAGTATCCGGAACAAATCCCTTTAAATATTTAGTAGTAACAAGAGTAATTGCTTGTACTATGATGCTTCCAATTTTGGTTGTTTTAGCAGATGGCATTGGACTTTATGCAAGTTATATCGGAGTGAACTTAAAAGGAATTGTAAGTTGGAATTTATATACGACACAAGTATTTGAGTCGCTTACATTTAGTGATGTAATGCCGGCACTAGTAAAAACCTACTTCTTCGGATTTGCTATTGGCATTATAGGATGTTACAAAGGATACTTCAGTAACAAAGGAACCGAAGGTGTTGGTATTGCGGCTAACTCTGCAGTTGTAGTTTCTTCTTTAATGATTTTCGTAATTGATTTAATTGCTGTTCAGATAGCGGATATTTTAGGATTAACATAAGATGAGTACCGAAGAAAATATAGTTATCCGTACCGAGAAATTGGTAAAGTCGTTCGGTGAGAATCATGTACTGAAGGGCTTCGACTTGGAATTAAACCGAGGAGAAAACCTAGTAGTATTAGGAAAATCAGGTTCGGGAAAATCAGTATTGATAAAATGCATGGTAGGACTACTCTACCCTGACTCGGGGTTAGTTTCAGTATTCGGAAAAGAAATACCAAAACTTACTCAGTTAGAACTTGATGAACTAAGAACCAAGATCGGATTTTTATTTCAGAGCAGTGCACTTTACGACTCAATGACGGTAAGAGAAAATCTGGAATTCCCGCTTCGTCGACATTGGATGCATAAGACAAAAGACGAAGTAAACGAACTCGTGATGGAAGCATTGAAAAATGTGGGATTAGAACGAGCAGTTGACTTAATGCCATCGGAACTATCAGGAGGTATGCGAAAACGTATCGGATTAGCGCGAACATTGATTTTGAAACCTGAGATCATGTTATATGATGAACCTACAACAGGATTAGACCCGATCACAGGACGAGAAATCAGTAATTTAATAGTTGCGATACAAGAAAAATATCATACCTCATCAATCATCATTACACATGATATGGAATGCGCTAAAATAGTAGCCAACCGCATCATGATATTGATTGACGGATTTAAATATACAGTAGGAACATACGACGAATTAGTTAAGTCAGACGATCCTAAAATCAAACCCTTCTTTGCCTAAACAATGACAAAAACAACAAACAATATCAAGCTCGGCCTGTTTGTCACCATCGGTACAGCATTGCTTATACTTGCTTTATACCTGATTGGCAGCAAACAACATTTGTTTAACGATTCAGTGAAATTAAATGCAGTATTTAAA
>JAKPPP010000072.1 GCA_029547265.1 Bacteroidota bacterium | reverse complement strand
ACGGGAAGATTCCATGCTTGCGTGTCTTCAAACTTTTTCATTACGGCCGACATAGGTTCTTTGATTTCCAGTTCAGCAGGAGCTCGTTGCATCAAATCACGAATCATTAATGTATCGTATTTCTCCGGCTTAAACATTAGTGCTCTTATATCATCCAGCAATATCACTCCATGAAATTGATTGAAGTGATCAACAACGGGAAATAAGTTTCGCTTTGATTCCGGAATAACTTTTATCAAATCCCTTAGTGTGCCATTCAGTGGAACCGGACTAAAATCCTTCTCCACCAAATCTTTTAACTTTAAATGATTCAACACTTCAAAATCAGGATTATTCAATACCAACTCTCCACTAATTGCTAATTTGCGAGTGTAAACAGAATATGGCTCGAAGTATTTAGTGACAAAATAACTCAATGCAGATACTATCATCAACGGAACGAACAGCGTATAACCTCCTGTGATTTCTGCTATCAAGAATATCGCTGTTAATGGTGCATGTATAACTCCGCTAAGCAATCCAGCCATAGCTACAACAATAAACTGAACGTGATCCAATTCTGCAATACCCATTATTCGTAATCCTTCTACAAATAATAATCCCAAAAACGATCCGGCGAACAACGACGATCCAAACATACCTCCGTTTCCTCCTCCTCCAATGGTGAACATGGTAGCAAATACTTTTGTAAGCATTAGCGCCGCTGCCATAATTAACACTCCATATTTGTTCATCACTAAATATGACAAGGGAGTATAATTAAATAAATGCCCGTAATCGGCATGAAGTATATTGAGAATATTTGGATAACCTTCCCCGTACAACGGAGGAAAAACAAATATCAACATCCCTAACAATGCACCACAAAATATACTCTTCAGATATGGTCTTTTTAACTTAACGAAAAAGGATTCTCCTTTCGAAAAAACGCGTATACTATAAACAGACAATAATCCGCAAATCAATCCCAATACAATGAAATAAGGTATCGATGCGAATGTCCATTCATTCGTAACACGATAGAATGGTTGTCCGGTGTACAATAACTTCGACACCACTGCTGACGTTGCAGATGCTATCAAAATCGGAATGAATACAGGTACAGTTACTCTTGCCAATATTACTTCCATCGCAAAAATCACTCCTGCGGTGGGACAATTAAAGATCGCAGATATCCCCGCTGCAGCACCACAGGCAATCAATATTGTTTTCTCACGAAGCGTCATGCGAAGTGCCTTTCCGAGATTACTACCGTAGGCACTTCCGGTAACAACAATCGGAGCTTCCAATCCTGCAGATCCTCCAAAGCTCACTGTAAAAACAGAACTGATCATCTGTGAAAACAATTTATGCTTCGGGATATTGGCATTGTTTTGTGAAATATCCACCAATAACAATCCAGTACCACGACCTAAATTTCCGCTTAAATAGCGTTGCACATAAATGGAACAAAGTAAAATCCCGAAAAACGGCAATACCATGTATGTCCACTCAGCATTTTTCGAAATAATATCGGTTTGTATAAGATGCTGCACAAAACGAATAACCACTTTAAGCAAAACAGCTAAGATACTGGTGATGATACCCGTAAGCATTGCTACAAGCACCAAAAACGTACGCTCACCAATATTCTTTGTCCGCCATTGCGCAAACCTGTCGAGCCAAGGAGAGATTCTTTTCATTTACCCTACGAAAGTACCCGCCCCTTCGGTCCATTTGAATGAAGTCGACATTAAGATTTCAACGATTTATCAACGATTAAAAGCAAAGAATCGACCAAATAAATAGCAGTTTAACGCCTAGAAATCAATATTTAGTGAAATTAACATCATTAGGAGGAGAACTATGTCATAAATAGCCAAAAAATTGGCATCACTGTTGTAATTTGGTCCATTGAATAAATTGCCATCCCCATGAAAGTCCGTTTAGGTATTATCACGCTAGCCCTTTTATCAAACGCTGTTTCTGCGCAGCTAAGTCCGATAAAGGAAACCACACAAAAAGTACATATCGTTATTAATGACGATCAAATTGATGCTCGCGATATTTTGCGTGAGTTGGCTATTGGAAACAACAAACCACCTCGTAATGCAGCTTTCAGCATCGATTTCACTCAAATCATAAGAACCAATTCCCGCGAACCTAATATCCCTGTTTCTATTACGAATGATGTGATGAAGCTAACCGGCGATATTTATTACAAAGGATTTGAAGTGCGTGATGTGCTTTACCCTGCTTCGTTTTCATGCATTGGAAGAATTTCAGCCAAAAGTGGCGGGTCACGCGATTTCCCTATGACATCTCCTGTTACTGCGAATAAAGCGGAGAACATGTCGTTTAATTATTCCGACACGAATCGCATTTATCAAAACTTGAATATCGTCAACCAAAAAGTTAAGTACAATGATTCGGTGGTACGTAATTTCAAAGATCGTATTCGATTGATTAATGATTACTATGCTTCTGCATCGCAACTCGACAATACTTTCGCTTTACTTCAGTCGATTAATATGAATGATGCCGAAAACTGGAAAGTGATTAAGCAGAAGATTGATGATGCCGATGCACAAATTTTAGCTGTCGATAATAAACATTATTTCCAATCGCTTTCAATCCAAGAGAATGATCCTGCTAAGCTGAAACATAAATTGAACGAATGCAAAAACTTTGCAGCTGATTCAAGAAGTCGCTTCAATTATATGATGGCGAACTTGCACGTACTTTTTTATGATCGTGGAAATTCCTTCATGCTAAAAAGTAATGTCGCTAAAGCCGAACAATATTATCGCTGGTCTTTAGAGGTAAATCCTTTGTTTGCTCCTTCTCTATTACAATTGGCAATAATCGATTACCAACGTAACGAGTTGCGCGAAACGATTTGCAAGGCAGATGATATTCTCTATAACCTTCATCCCGATCCTGAAACCAAAGAGCGCACATACGATTTAATTCGTGATGTTTATGATGCGCATATCGATAAAGCAAACTATCAACTTCAACAACGCAAAGATTATTATAAGGCCGTTGATGAATTTGAAGAGGCTCGTCGCATCTGTGAAAAATATAATACCGTTCGTTGCGATGAAGCTTTGTTCAATGGAATAAAAGCAGCTAAAACAGGAATCTATCGCGATCACTTAGAAAAATCTCGTCAATATATTCAAACAGGCGATTTAGTAAAGGCCGATAAAGCGGTCGACAATGCCATTCAATATCAATTGGCAAATAGCAGAGAGATCACCGATAATTCAGAGGCTTTAGCAATTAGAAAAGGTATCAATCAAAAGTTGTACGATAATAAA
Organism: Bacteroidota bacterium; assembly: GCA_029547265.1. Taxonomy (GTDB): domain Bacteria; phylum Bacteroidota; class Bacteroidia; order AKYH767-A; family OLB10; genus CAINEC01. The sequence goes on along the minus strand of JAKPPP010000072.1, from coordinate 35,369 downwards.
ATCACGATTGCAAAAAACTTCACAGAGCAAAAACAATACGATGATGCGCTGAAAGCTTTTGATGATGCAGACCAACTAAAGTACCAATATGAACTTACTGCTTCCGCAGATATTAAAGATCGTAAGTTGGCTGCCGCTCGTCCTAGAATTTCCGAGTTATTTTATGAGGGTGAATCGTTTGTAAAACTAAACGATTTGAAATCTGCGAGCGATCGATTGAAGTCTGCTACTGCTTTGCAAACGAAATACGACCTAACAGCCGATAAAGACATCAACAAACATAAAGAGATGTTGCGTAAGAGTATTTACACGCAAGAATGCATCAACACAGAAGAACAAATTGCGGGTTTAGCGAAAGAAGGTGATGCTCAAAAAGACAAATCAAATTACTTAGAAGCTTCAAGCAATTACACGCAGGCAATTGCATTGGCTAATGAGTTCAAAGATTGCGCTATCGATATTGCAGCTATTGAAGCATCAGAATTGGAGATTCGTCCCGCTGCAACTTATCTCACTTTTATGCGCGACATGAAATTAAAAATGGAGAACGGCGACTATCGTGAATGTCTCGATTTATATTCTAAAGCAACTAAATATTACACTGAGAAAAACATCGCCGATTTCGGCGTCAACCATGAACCTGATGAATACCGATTTATCCGTGATAAAGGCAGCAACGGACTCATTAATTATGCAGCCGATATGTACCGCGAACAAAATGAACTCGACAAAGCATTAATTCTCTCGAAACTTTTATTGAGCAGAAACTACGACGTTAAATTCATCGAAGGTTCTCTTTACACACTCGGATATAAACTCGGCGAACGCGAAAAGCTCCAGAATCCGAAAGGCAAATGGAAAAACCTCGTGAAACAATACTCTTCAGGCGACAAAAAACTCCGCCGCCTCGAGAAAGGATTCTCCAAAGGATATAGAAAAAGTTAATGTGCTAATTTGCTAGTGGGGCAATGTGCTAATGGAGCAAAGCTCATAAAAAAGAAGAGCTGATAATTTAGAACAATTATCAGCTCTTCTTTTTTATCTATAAACATTAACAATGAAATCCCGTAGGGATGGCATTATGGTTAGGCGAATTTCGCTGCGTCCGACAAAAACTTAGCCAGTCCCGAATCCGTTAACGGATGCTTTAACAAATCAAGAATTGGTTGTAACGGACATGTTGCAACGTCAGCTCCTAACTCAGCACATTTAATGATATGCATTGGGTGACGAATAGAAGCAGCTAACACTTGCGTTTCATATCCGTACTCACGATAAATATGTACAATTTGATCAATCAAATCTAATCCGTCTGTTGACACATCATCCAAGCGACCGATAAACGGAGAAACATAAGTAGCTCCGGCTTTCGCTGCTAACAATGCTTGTCCGGCAGAAAACACCAATGTACAGTTAGTCTTGATTCCTTTTTTAGAGAAATAACGAATTGCTTTGATACCGTCTTTAATCATCGGCACTTTAACAACAATTTGCGGGTGCAATTTCGCTAACTCCTCACCTTCTCTCACCATACCTTCAAAATCGGTAGAGATTACTTCAGCACTAACATCGCCGCCTTCTGCAATATTGCAGATGTCAACATAATGCTTCATCACTGCTTCTTTCCCTTTAATGCCTTCTTTAGCCATTAATGAAGGATTGGTAGTCACTCCATCGAGTACTCCAAGGTCGTATGCTTCGCGAATCTGATCAAGATTTGCAGTATCTATAAAGAATTTCATGGTTTTAAAATTTGATGCAAAATTACTCATTTGCCCCCTTTCCTCTACTTCTATTATTCCGATTGTTGAAAAACGGTATTTTATGAAAATAAAAATCACTACTAATCAGCCTGTTAAAGGCTAAAATCCAAAATAAATGGATTTTTAAACAATCCCGGCTCGTTTAAAAATGGGAATTAACTACTTTTGCACCCGGGTAAGTCTTATACGACCAGCTCCTACGAACCTCCCCAGGACCGGAAGGTAGCAAGGATAAGTGGTTGAGCGGTGCGATATAAGTAGCTTACCCTTTTTTTATACCCTTTTTTTTGGACAAAACCCTCTTTTTCACCACAATTTAACGAGGGAAGCATCAGTAATTAATTTAAATTTGCATCCTATGAATCAATCGGTATCAGGATTTAAACTATTCGTCAATTTCGGAGCTTTATGCGCATTAATCATGTTCGCCATGGTTATAATCATTTGGAAGATGGGCTACTTCCCTATGGGTGAGTCGTCGATCCTCTTCAGCTGGCTGCCTTTTGTATTCATGTTCTCAGGAGCAAAACGCTACCGCGATACGATGAACGGCGGTGTTATTTACTATTGGGATGCCTTCAAAGCTATGATGGTTATCTGCGGAGCTGCAGCGCTGTTATACGTGATGTTGATGTATATTTTCGGGACAATTATCGAACCGAATTTCATTCAGCAGTACAAAGACTTTACACTTCAAGCTTTCGATACCATGAAAGGTTCTATGAAAAATATGGTGGGATCATCATCGTACGAAAAAATTGAAGATGCAATGATTGAAAGTATGCAGAAAGTAACGCTCACTTCTCTCCTATTTTCAGAATACCTTAATAAACTTTTCTATGGTGCAATTTTATCGCTGATTATGGCATTTGCACTTCGTAAAAAACCTACATCCGACATTATCTGATGCAAAAACCGGAACTCGATCTATCCATCATAATTCCTCTGTTCAACGAGGATGAATCGCTTCCCGAATTAGCGGAGTGGATTCAACGTGTGGCAACACAACAGGGCTATAGCTATGAAGTAATTTTCGTAGATGATGGCAGTAAGGATAAATCATGGGAGGTTATCTCTAATTTATCAGCTAAAAATCCTTCGTTTAAAGGTATTCGCTTCCGTCGTAATTACGGCAAGTCTGCTGCGCTTCAAAAAGGATTTGAGGTAGCTAAAGGAAGAGTGGTAATGACCATGGATGCCGATCTTCAAGATAGTCCCGATGAAATTCCCGGCATGGTCGATATGATCATCAAAGACGGAAATGATTTGATTTCGGGATGGAAGAAAAAACGTCACGATCCTCTCTCAAAAACAATACCTACCAAGCTTTTCAATTATGCTACACGTAAGATGTCGGGGATTAATAATCTCCACGATTTCAATTGCGGATTAAAAGCATATCGCTATGATGTCATCAAAAGCATAGAGGTTTATGGTGAGATGCATCGTTACATTCCCGTGATTGCTAAATGGTCGGGATTTACAAAAATTGAAGAGAAAGTTGTTGAGCATCGCGCTAGGAAATACGGAACTACAAAATTCGGACTCGAGCGTTTCATCAACGGATTCCTCGACTTAATGTCGATCATGTTCGTTTCGCGTTTCGGCAAACGTCCTATGCACTTCTTCGGGACATTAGGTTCTTTGATGTTCATTGCTGGATTCATGCTAGCTGCTTACCTCGGAATATCGAAATTGTACGCAGTATATGCTCAAATTCCTGCGCGATTGATTACTAATCGTCCTTCGTTTTATATCGCACTCACTTGTATGATTATCGGTTCGCAATTATTCCTTGCGGGATTCGTTAGTGAATTAGTGGGACGTAACAGCACTGAAAGAAATCAATACTTGATTGAAGATTATCGCAATCTGTAATGATAGTTTCTGAATCATCATGTCGTCAAAAAAAATAATCATCGTTGGACCGGCTCACCCGCTACGTGGCGGCATTGCAGCTTTCAACGAACGAATGGCGAATGAGCTGATTCAAGAAGGACACGACGTTCAAATTATCACTTTCAGTTTGCAATATCCGGGATTTCTTTTCCCCGGAAAAACGCAATATTCCTCGGAGCCTGCTCCTGCTAATATCCCCATCTCGGTTGAAGTTAACTCGGTAAATCCATTGAACTGGATTAAAATCGGGAACAAAATAAAAGCACTGAAACCGGATATCTTGATATTGCGATTCTGGATTCCCTTTATGGGTCCTTGCCTAGGAACAATCGGAAAAATTGCGAAGAAAAATAAACATACCGAAGTAATCGGATTCCTAGATAATGTCATTCCTCATGAACATAGAATCGGCGATCAACAACTCACCAATTACTTTGTAAAAAGTTGCGATCGATTTATTGCCATGTCGAAGCAGGTAGTTGAAGAACTGCGACAATTCACGCAGAAGCCATGTAAAATGATTCCGCATCCTGTGTACGATCATTATGGTGATGTGATGGAAAAAGCAACTGCATGTGCGCATTTGAAAATTGATCCAAATAAAAAATATTTACTCTTCTTCGGATTCATTCGCAACTATAAAGGACTTGATTTGCTCCTCGAAGCAATGGCCGATAAACGCATTGTTGAATCAGGAATTCAATTGATAGTAGCCGGAGAATTTTACGGCGATGCTACACCCTATCATCAGTTGATAGCTCAATCAGGAAACAGTGAATCTATTTTACTGCATACCGATTATATCGCAGATGATGAAGTGAAATATTATTTCAGTGCAGCCGACTTAGTAGTACAACCCTATAAAAGCGCGACACAAAGCGGCATATCGCAGCTTGCCTATCACTTCGAAAAACCAATGGTAGTGACTAACGTAGGCGGCTTACCGGAAATAGTGCATCATGGCAAAACAGGATATGTTGTAGAAGTAAATCGAGCACCTATTGCTGATGCCATCATCGACTTCTTCGAAACAAATAAAGGAGCTCAATTTGCGCCTTATCTGAAAGAAGAAAAGAAAAAATACAGTTGGGAATCCTTAGCAAAAGGAATCCTGCAACAATAAAACTTGAAAGAATTAAACTGAAAATAAAATAAGCTATGGCAACTGATATCCGTTCACTTATTCAAGCATCAATAGACACCAAACAACTTGTTTTAAAAGACGAAACTTTACTCGCCACCATTCAACAAGTAGCAGATGCATGCGTAGAAGCTTTTCGCAACGATAAAAAAGTACTCTTCTGTGGTAACGGAGGAAGTGCTGCCGATGCACAACATATTTCTGCTGAATTAAGCGGAAGATTTTACACTGATCGTGAACCACTCTACTCTGAAGCATTGCATGTAAACAGTTCATACATGACTGCGGTAGCCAACGATTATTCATACGATGTTGTATACAGCAGAATGGTGAAAGCCTGCGGAAGAAAAGGCGATGTATTGGTAGGAATTACGACATCAGGAAACTCGAAGAATATTTTGCAAGCCATGGAAGCAGCAAAAGCGCAAGGCATGATTACCGTGGGAATGACAGGAGCATCGGGCGGAAAAATGAATGATGTTTGTGATTTTATGTTGCGAGTTCCGAGCGGTGATACACCAAGAATTCAGGAGTCACATATTCTCATCGGACATATTATTTGCCAGCTAATTGAAGAAAATATTTTCCCTAAATGAAAATCGATAAATCCTGGACTTTATTCCTCGACCGCGACGGTGTCATCAACCGTGAATTGCGCAACGACTATGTCAAGACATGGGATGAATTCGAATTTGAAGAAGGAGCTATTGAAGCCATTGCACGACTGAATAAAATTTTCGGACTAACAGTTATCGTTACCAATCAACGAGGAGTTGGAGCCGGCATAATGACAGAAGAAGCATTGAATGCCATTCATCAAAAAATGCTGGAAGCGATTGCAGCGAAAGGCGGAAAAATCGATGCTATTTATTTTGCTCCCGACGAAGACCGAAGCAGCATCAACCGCAAGCCACATCCCACAATGGCCTTTAAGGCGCAGAGCGATTTCCCTCAAATAGATTTAAAAAAATCGGTGATCATCGGCAACTCAAGCTCCGACATGGAATTCGGACGCAACGCCGGAATGATAACTGTTTACATTGACGAAAAACAAAAATACAACGGACAAAAAACAACGTTAATGGATTATATTTTTGATTCGTTAAATGGAGTGGATTTTGAATTTTGAATTTTCGATTTTGAATTTGGTAACCCATTGGTTTCTTCAATTGAAACGAAATCCATTTTAAACACAGCGGGCGCAGAGAAACGTTTTGTCGCGCGGTATGCTACGAATGCCTTTTGCGGGCGCAGAGAATTGCTTCGCAATTTTGGCTGCCCATTGGTTTCATCAATGGTAAAGAAACCCTCGCTGTGGTCGCTGCAAAATCGCTGCATCGCTGCGTTTAAACTTTTCAATTAATCTAGTACCGAAATTTTCTTGAATCATGTATCATGCATCTTGCATCCTTTTAACTCTTCTCAAGAATTCCTCCTTACCAAAATCTAATAACGAACCACTAACGATTGCTTCGCAATTTGGTAGCCCATTGGTTTCTTCAATTGAAACGAAATCTTTGATGGGCCGCAGATTTTTATGGTTTTTATGATTTGTTATGATTGTCCTTCTTTATTTATTGAGATCAAAATTGAACACTGATTCGCTCCTTCGGAGCTAAATGGATGCCCGTTGGGCATAGGATTTAAAAGGATTTTACCTCGAAACAAGATAAAGTTCTTCTTCTTCTACCTTATCAATTGAGCAACAAAATTTCATGCATCCCAAAGAAACTATTTAGTGTCTACGAACGAGTCAACTTCAACACATCGGGTCAAGTCGGCTTTGCCGAACTATGAACTATGAACTATGAACTATGAACCTCAAACTTTTAACTATGAACCCAAAAAATCCTCGGCAATAATCTTACAAACACAATTCTTGCAATCAATAACAAAACAGCATAGACCTCCAAAAAAAAAAATCTACTCCCCGCCCAAAATCTCTAACCTTTCAATTATCTCGTCGAAATCGGGATCGGCAGCGAAATCTTGTTTAATGGATTGAATTAGGGTTTGCGCAATCTTTAATTCTACATTTCGAACGGCATTGTACTTTTCTTCGTCTACTTTGTTCATGCGCATGGCAATGGCTTTGTACTCGTCGCCAATCTCAGTTAAGAAGCTGCGGCAAACTAATTCCATCATCGTGTACATTTGGTATAATTCACGACGCGTTAATATCAGCTTGGAGTCTTCAGGAATGATGGCAAATCGCACCGCCAGGTTTGCTACTTCATCTAATTCCACTAATTCCAGCATATCAGCCCTCTTCACAAAGTCAAATCGGTCTTGTTGGAATATAAATCGGTAGGATGCAGCCATCGATCGGATGAACAGTTTAAGCTCTTTACTGACTGTAATCTCTATCGAATCTTTGAATTGTGTAGTCGCCATACCGCAAAATTAGAAAATAGAGGGCAGATTCTTCATCTTGCTTCTTCCTTAAATCTTCATTTTTCTTGATTTCCAACAATCTAACGTGGAAAAAATACCATTTATCTTACAAAAGTGCCCGATTAAAGGAAATATATTTGAAAACCGCAAAAGCTTTTGTAAATTTATACAATCACAAGCCCTAGCATTTCGTTACTAATATTAGAAAGCCCAAATACTGCAGCATGCTCAAAAAAGTGAAGTTTAGAAATCCGGTCCTTATCGCCTTATTGGCTATGACCGCCGGATGTGGCAGAATTCAACAAGCAGAAGCACAACAGCCCCCTGTTTCCAGAACAAGTGATCCTCTATTCGTCCGCAAGGTTGTAGTTTCAACCGATGAGACCGTTCGTATGCAGTTTGTGAATAACCAAGCTTTGTATACCGAACGCTGGGATTCACTGGCTCAACCTCGCTTCTGGAAGCAGATCATGTGTTTGTCGCCCGACTCTTGCATCGTAAATGTTGCTAAGTCTAGAACGCCGTTAACTACTGCTTGCTACCGCGATTGGTGCACCCAATCGGAAGCAGAAAAGTCGGTTTATAAGAACCAACTGCGTAACCAAAACGGCCTCGATGGCAGCGATGAGTTATTCGTTACTAACGGTAAACGCGAGTTCTATGAACATCGTAAGAGCTTACCAGTTATCGCGAAAGCAGTGGAATATTTCAAAGAATATAATGTAGATCCTTGGTATGCTCAAACAATTTTGTTGATTGAGAGTCCGGGGAAACAAGCTACTAAATCGTATGTAGGCGCTAACGGACCATTCCAGTTGATGAAGTCGGTAGCGGTGAAATATGGCTTGAAAGTGAATAATTATGTCGACGAACGCGCCGACCTTAAACGCGCTGCTTACGGTGCTTCTCGATTAATCAGCACCATTTGTATCCCAAAAGTGAAGTCTTTGTTAGAAGAACAGAACATTCCTTACAAAGAAACTGACCTTTGGTTCCGATTGCTCGTTATGCATGCTTATCATGCAGGTGGCGGAAACTTAGCTTGCGCGATGCATAAACTTCGTCCCACGGAAGGCGGACAACAGCTGATCCGCGATTTATGGCATACCTCTGCCGGGGGATTCCAAAATGAAAGTCAAAACTATTCTCAAATTGCGTTGGCAGCATTGTGGAATTTCGAAGAAATCCTTCGTGCCGATGGAGATACTGTTTTCTTGGTTCAAGGTGATCGTTACTATGCAAAGATTCAACGCAACCAAATCAAAGGAATTGATGATGAAACAGCATTGCGTAATTGCTTGAGAAAATACGAAAGAGATATGGTTGACGGAACTATTTCGTTCGCTTATTTCTTAGATCGCACGCAAGATTTACGTACTGAATTAGTAGCTATCAAAGGACAAGCATTAACTCAAGAAAACTTAAGAATTATCTATCCTGAAACTGATCATCATTACCTTTTGTTAGCAAGAGAATTAATGATGAAAAGAAAATCAGACGAAGCAATTCAACTCTTGCGATATAACTTAGAAAGCTTCCCTGAATCAGCACAAACAGCAGAGACATTATCGAAAGTGTATCGTGCTACAGGAGAAATGGGATTATCACAAAAATACATGGCTAAATCGAACGAACTCAACAACGGACGATCTCGCTAAGAACTTGAATAAAAACAGTAAAACCATGAAGCCTCAATGTAATGTTGGGGCTTTTTTTTTGATGATTGATGCTCGATGCTTGATGATTGATGATTGATGATTGATGATTGCATCCTACATCCTGTATCCTGTATCCTGTATCCTAAATTCAGCGGCTCATCAATTATAAAATCAACTATGATAAACTCTCGAAGCCACAATCACCCCTTCTTCTATCTCCAAAACTTCAGCAACCATCATATCCGCTTCGCCGGGAACTCTACGCAGATATTCCATGAATACTCGCTCTTTATTTCCCGTGATCGTTTGAGGTAAATATGCTAATTCAGGCAAGCGATCAAAAGCATCTTGCCACCAAATGCGTAATGCATGTTTGCCTTTGATGAGTCCGTTGGATTCAGGTCTTCTTACTTTCAACTTCGGACTAAAATGAACGGCATCTTGATGATATAACGACAACAAATTTTCAAGATTATGATCGTTGAAAGCACGTAGCCATTTATCGGCAATTTCTTCAGGTGACATCATGGTAATTATTTTTATAGATTATTCTCCTACCTTTTTTCGAGGCGGGAAACGATTTTCTTTAGGAGCTTCCGTTTTAGGTAAATCTTGTGCAGGAGATTTCTTCGGATGCGATTGTTGTCCTGGAGGTGCTTTTGGTGCAGCAACGGGACCTTTCTCCTCTTTCTTTACAGGATGAGGATGCGGTTTCTTCGCTGTTTGCTTATGCTCGTGAACTTTCTTTTGATCCTTCGGTTCTTGCTTATGAGTTGCCGGCGGATTATTTTTCGCGACAGATTTCGACTCTTGTTTAGAAGAAGCTTCTGCAACAATTTTCTTAACGTCAGTCGCTACAATAGGCTTCTCCTCCACCTTCCCTTTTGCATTTTTCTTTGCTTCGGGATCAATATAAATAAGACGAGAAATATCGGCAGTAGTCTTTATATTACCAAACACCACCACCACTTTAGAACCCTCTATCGACTCAACTATCCCCTCCACTTTTCCATCTCGCAAATGCACTTTCGAGCCTTTACGGATCTTCAACATATTGTATTTAATCTGCTCCTCCAACTTCACCATTTCCTTCTCAGTGAGCTTCGATTTTTTGTCGCTCAGTTGAGAATTATATTTCTCAAGGACAGCTTTTTTATTCTTCGACTCCTTCCAATCTTTCACAAAACGCTTGAACTTTTCTTCCAGCTGATTTGCTAATCGAAGTTCTTTTTGTCGCACGCGTTCGGCATCAATCTCTTGACGTTGTTCTTGCGTAGCAACATTTCGTTCATACTTATTTACGAGTTCTTGCAAGCGTTTTTCTTGCACCTTATTGATCTCTAGCAACCGCGCAACTTCACCTTTTTCGTGCTCCATTTTGTTGAGCAACTCTTCGAGCACCAGACTACTTTTCTTTACTTTTTTACGAGCGCGATTTACTACTGATGGAGGTAATCCGCTGCGCTCAGCAACAACAAACGTATATGAACTTCCGGGCTTACCAACTTCCAACCTAAATTGGGGTTCTAATCGCTGCGCATCGAAAGCCATCGATCCGTTGATGATTCCATCCGTACGATCTGCCAACACTTTCAAATTCATATAGTGAGTGGTGATAATCCCGAAAGCTTTTCGGTAATTCATCTCCTCCAAAATCGATTCGGCTAACGCTCCTCCTAACGAAGGATCAGTACCGGTACCGAATTCATCAATCAAGAATAAAGTATCAGGATTCGATTGCTGCAAAAACACTTTCATGTGTCGCAAACGAGAACTGTATGTACTCAACTCAAACTCCAGCGATTGAGAATCGCCGATATCTACTAATATCTTCTTAAAAAAACCGAAGCGGCTATTGCCATCGCATGTCACCAGAAAACCCGACTGCAACATCATCTGAGAAAGTCCTACGGTTTTCATACATACTGTCTTTCCTCCTGCATTTGGTCCACTGATAACTAATATTCGATTCCCCGCATCCAACTTCAGATCGAAAGGAATCGTCTTTTTACCTGCAGCCTTATTAAACGAATATAACAAAGGGTGACGAGCATCCTTCAAATCGATTTTTGGCTTATTCTCGATATAAGGCAAATGCGCATCGAGCTTCATCGCCAAACGACCTTTCGCCGCAACAACATCATACTCTGAAATACAGCGCAAATAATGACTGATCAACGGTTGGAAGCGACGCAAAAACTCAGTCAGTTCACGAAGAATCCTGCGAATCTCTTCTTGCTCTTCCGCTTCTAATTGATTTATCAAACTATTAATCCCGAGTGCTTCCTCCGGCTCAATAAAACAAGTTTTTCCCGTAGCAGAAATATCATGAATGATACCCTTTGCTGAACGCTTTTGCTCGGCAACAATAGATATCACTCGGCGACCATTTCGCCAGCTTTCCTCTGCATCCGATATCCACCCACTCTTACGGTATTTCGAAATAACACTAGCATATAACTGATCGGCCTCAATACGTTTACGAGCCAAGTTCTTGCGAATACGCGCCAACTCAGGCGAAGCATTACTGCGAACGACTCCTGTTTCATCGATCACTTGTTCGATAGCCTCTAAGATTCCCTTCTCGTAAGTGATATCCTGCAACTTGGAAAACAAGAGAGGAAAACGAGTGCTGCGGTCCTTGAAAAAATCAAAAACGAGACGCATCTTGGCGACAATCTTCGAGATAAGCAACACCTGACTTAGCGTCAATACCGAATTGCGGATACCCAACAATTTCAGCTCAGCAGTAATATCGGGATAAGCCTCAGTAGGAAAAGGTTCGGCGTTAGAAAGAATTTTTCGGAACTCCTCCGTCTGCTCCAACTCATGCACCGTGCTCACAAAATCATCACCGGGACGTACCTGTTGCATCAGCTTACGACCAAGCGTTCCGGCACATTCCTCCTCTGCCAGCAACTTAATTTTTTCAAACTCCTCGATTAACAGGGAATGTTCCGGGAAAATTTTCATCGCGCAAATTTAACCCAAAACAACATAACATTCAGAATGCATTCGAAACCTAAAACTCCTCTACTAAGGATTGAATAATTATTTCTCATTGACTTTTTCAGAATAACAATTTCTAGAATAAAATAGTTTCTAATTCACCAAAACCCTTAACCGCGCCAGCCAACCTTAAACGCCGAAGGCATTTAACCGCAAACCTTAAACCGCGCCAGCCAGCATTAAACCATAAACCGTAAACCTATATTTATCCACAATTTGCCTTCCCTTGTTGAAAAGTACTCCCTAAAGTGATTCAGTTGGTTAATTTTGCAGCACAAACTTATTCCTATGACAGTTGAAGAATCTTTAGAAAAAATCGTTAGTCAGGTTCGCCGTGATATCGTTCGCATGGTGCATGGTGTGCAAAGTGGTCACCCGGGTGGTTCATTGGGTTGCGCTGAATTCCTGACCGTTTTATATAATCATGTGATGAAGCACGATTCTAAAGTGTGGGATATGAACGGATTCAATCAGGATATCTTCTTCTTATCGAACGGACATATCTCTCCACTTTTCTACAGCGTGTTAGCGCGCAGCGGATATTTCCCGGTGAAGGAATTAGCTACTTTCCGTAAGTTAAATACTCGTTTACAGGGACATCCCACTACACACGACGGACTTCCAGGCGTTCGTATTGCCTCAGGATCGTTGGGCCAAGGACTATCTGTAGCTATCGGTGCTGCATTAGCGAAGAAACTGAACAATGATGCACGCCTTGTTTACGTTCTTATGGGTGATGGCGAAATTCAGGAAGGCCAGGTTTGGGAAGCTGCTATGTTCGCAGCGGCGAAGCAAGTGGATAACGTAATTGCTACTATCGATGCCAACGGTCAACAGATCGACGGTTCTACAAAACAAGTACTCGATGGTGGTGACCTCGCTGCTAAATGGACAGCCTTCGGATGGGATGTATTGAAAATGGATGGCAATAACATCCCCGATATCATGAAAACCATGGAAGCTGCTAAAAATACATCAGGTAAAGGAAAGCCGGTGTTGATTATTATGCAAACTGAAATGGGTAACGGCGTCGACTTTATGATGCACTCTCACAAATGGCATGGTATCGCTCCAAACGACGAACAATTAGCAATTGCACTCAACCAAAATCCTGAAACTTTAGGCGATTACTAATCTCTAATAAGTTGATAAAAAACATCCTTTCATCTTCATTCATTGCTCGCGTGAAATACTTATTCGTGTTGGTGATGATATGCGGATCATTTTCTTCGTTTTCTCAGGGCAGAATCCCTCCTAAACAGCCTACACGCATCTTGTTTTTGTTTGATGCATCGCAAAGCATGTACGCAAAATGGGAATCGAATACGAAGTTTGAAATAGCCCGTAAATTGTTAGGTGAAATGGTCGATTCATTGCAATCGATGGATAATTTGGAGTTGGCACTTCGTGTGTACGGACACCAAAAGCATTATCCTCCACAAGATTGTGATGATACTAAGTTGGAAGTTTCCTTCGGGAAGAAAAATGGAGGCTCAATAAAAAAACGTTTGAGTGAAATTAGTCCTAACGGCACTACTCCTATCGCTCGCTCCCTCGAGGAATGCGGCGGCGATTTCCCGAAAGATCCTGCTCGTAATATTATCATCCTTATTACCGACGGTATCGAGGAATGTGGCGGAGATCCTTGTGCGGTTTCTGCAATGTTGCAGAAGCGAGGAATCGTTTTAAAACCTTTCGTTATCGGATTAGGCATCAACAAGGATTTCCTCAAACAATTTGAATGTGTTGGCAATTATTTCGATGCAACGAATGAGTCTCAATTCCAGCAAGCTTTAAATATTGTCATCACGCAAGCACTCAACAATACCAGTATTCAAGTGAACTTGATTGATGCATATGGTAAGCCTTCTGAAACGAATGTCCCAATGACATTTTACGATCGTTTCTCAGGAGAAGTGCGCTACGACATCATGCATACCATGAATGTTAAAGGTGTTCCGGATACTCTACAGATTGATCCGTTGGGAACATATAACATTACCGTTCATACTATTCCTCCTGTTAGCAAGGATTCTATCTACATCCTCCCCGGCAAGCACAATGTCGTGGGTATCGATGCACCGCAAGGCGATTTGCAATTGAAGATCGACGGAAGTAATGATTATAAAAGTTTAGAGGCAATCGTGCGTAAGCATGGTGAAATGACAACGTTGAATGTCCAGGATTTTAACAGCTCACAACGTTACCTTATCGGCGACTACGATCTTGAAATTTTGACAACACCTCGTATCTACCTCGATAACGTAAATATCTCACAGAGTAAAACAACAACGGTGCAAATCCCGAATCCGGGAATCGTGACATTGATATGCAATAGTCCGGGTTACGGTAGCATCCTCATCGAAGAAAAAAATAAATTGAAATGGGTATATACACTTTCAACGAGTACAGTGAAAGAAAGTATTATCCTTCAACCGGGAAATTACCGTATCGTATTTCGTCCGAAGAACTCTCAATCATCTCAATATACCATCGAAAAAAGTTTCCGGATTGCTTCCGGCAGCAGCATCAGCTTACCAATAAATTAATTACATCCTCATGAAAAAATATACGTACACTGAAAAGAAAGATACACGATCAGGATTCGGAGCAGGATTATCTGTTTTAGGAAAAGAAAATCCGAATGTAGTTGCATTATGTGCCGACCTTACGGGATCGTTAAAGATGGATGCTTTTGCGAAAGATCATCCCGATCGTTTTATTCAAGTGGGAATCGCGGAAGCGAATATGATCGGTATCGCTGCGGGACTGACTATCGGAGGAAAAATTCCGTTTACCGGAACCTTTGCCAACTTCAGTACGGGACGTGTTTATGATCAAATTCGTCAGTCGGTAGCGTATAGCGATAAGAACGTAAAAATTTGCGCATCGCATGCGGGATTAACATTGGGAGAAGATGGTGCAACGCATCAAATTTTAGAGGACATCGGATTGATGAGAATGCTTCCGGGTATGACCGTTATTAATCCATGTGATTATAACCAAACCAAAGCGGCGACTATCGCTATTGCGAAACATCATGGTCCTGTATATTTACGCTTCGGACGCCCTACCGTTCCTAACTTCACTCCTGCCGATCAAAATTTTGAAATCGGGAAAGCAGTGATGTTAAACGAAGGGACAGATGTGACCATTATTGCTACGGGACATTTAGTATGGAAAGCTATCGAAGCAGGAGAACAACTTGCAGCAATGGGTATCTCTGCTGAAATCATCAATATCCACACAATAAAACCACTCGATAACGACGCTATTTTGAAATCGGTTGCTAAGACCAATTGCGTTGTTACTGCTGAAGAACATAACCGCTTTGGCGGATTAGGTGATGCCGTGGCTCAAGTGCTTACTGCCCACCTTCCTACCGTTCAAGAATATGTTGCGGTAAACGATAGCTTCGGAGAAAGTGGAACCCCTGATCAATTGATGATAAAATACGGTCTTGATACAATTGATATTGTAAAAGCGGCTGAAAGAGCTATCGCCAGGAAGTCCTAAGAAAAAAAATCCGGTAATTTGTTTTATCGGATTAAACCTTCGGGACAGAAAGGCATCCTACTTTTGACTTTCCCCTAACAAGCCCTTATGTCAGAATTCAGCGACAGCGAACTGCTGGAACGTTTTCGTGATCCCGAAGGAAATAATAAGCATTACGCCTTCAATCTACTGGTAGAAAAATACCGGAAGAAAGTCTATTACCATATCCGCCGTATCGTTATCGACCATGAAGATGCCGACGACCTGACCCAAAGTACCTTTATTAAAGTATGGAAAAACTTAGAAGGATTTCGAGAGGATAGTCAGTTGTATACATGGATTTACAGAATTGCTACCAACGAATGTTTGGGATTCCTGAAGCAAAAGAAAAGGCGATTCTTCCTCCCTATCGGGGATGTTGAAAAAGAGCTCTTAGGTAAACTGGAAAGTGAACCTACCATCAATGCCGATAAGCTCGAACTCAAACTACAACAAGCAATATTAAGTCTGCCCGAAAAGCAAAGAATGGTATTCAACCTTCGATATTACGATAACATGAAATACGAAGATATGGCTGAAGTACTAGGGACATCAGTAGGAGCATTGAAAGCAAGTTACCATCATGCCGCGAGTAAAGTAGAGAAATTTATCAGCGGACATTAAACCAAATCATCAAATTATCATCTATAGATTATTAGCGCTAGCCACCATGAACTCCAACGACGAACTTAAAGAAATGCCTCAACTGCAAAAGATGCAGGGGCATGAGCCCTTTTCGGCTCCCGAGGGATATTTCGAGAAATTAAGCTCCTCGATTCAAGATCGTATTGCAAGCGAGAAAAAATCCAAAACCATCAAAGTATTTCAACCTCAATGGCTTATAGCTTTTGTAATTGTTGGAATGATTGGTTCAGGCATCTATCTTCGCTTTGCCGCTAACGAACAAACCAAAGTTGAACAAGTAGCAGAAATCACCTGCGATGACCTTATCGAAAGCGGATATTATACTGAAATTGATGAAGCGCTGTTAGCGGATGCAGTTCCTGCCAATCAAGATGCAGTTCAAGACAGCACCGCTGAAATCGAAGAATATATACTAAACAATACCGACGAATCAACATTGATTAATTCACTCTAGAATTCCGTTATTATGAAATCTATACAACTACTCATCTTAGTCCTTGTTTGTTCAACCTTTACTGCCCTCGCGCAGCGACCGGGAAGAATGGGCGGAGGAGCAAATCGCGAGGATATTGAGTCAATGAAAATTGCATATCTCACCAAAAAACTCGACTTGACTCCCGACGAAGCCAAAAAGTTTTGGCCTGTATTTAATCAGTTCTCGGAAGAGTTGAAAAGTGTTAGAAGCAATCGACGTAAAACGGGTCGAGAGGCGAAAGAAGATTTCGACAACCTTTCTGATAAAGAACTAGAAAAAATTGTGGATGGAGATATCGCCATGCGTCAGCAAGAACTCGATGTTATTAAGAAATACAATAGTCAGTTTAAGCAAGTTTTACCAATGAAAAAGGTTGCTGCGCTGTATCGTGCAGAAGATGATTTCAAGAAAGAACTAATTGAAAAAATAAAAGAGCGACGTGCATCTCGTCAATAATCAAACATCAAAAACGGAATCTAAACGGTTCCGTTTTTTTTATGGATGTTTTACAATTATCCTTTGAGTTAAAACATTCGTTGCCGATTGAATGCGAAGAAAGTAAACTCCATCTGATAATGATGAAATATCCATTGAAAAATTCTCAAGATCAGAAGACTTTTCATCGATCAACTCTACTCCTCTTAAATCGTATAACTTTATATCAGATGTTTTGAATTTCGATTGAATATGTATTTGTCCGGAAGAAACCGGATTTGGATAAACATTTACTTCGTTCATTATATTTTCCTCAACACCAACAGCAGGTTTCAACGCGCAAACCCATACATCATTTAAGCCATAATTAGGAATTGACTTATATCCACCAATACCAACAACAGAAGAGATACAGCCGAAATAATTTCCCGGCGATGATTCGAGAGCCATTCCTTCCTCATCGTGACCGAATGAGAAAAAAGTTTTATCCATTAATTTATTTCCAGCAGTATCTACTTGAATCATCCATAATTGTTCAGGCCCCATATTATTCTCCGACTTATCAAAACCGGAAGTAGAATACGATTCTCCACTGAGTAAAATACTTTTATCAGAATTAATTGAAATCATATTCATTTCATCTGAGTCGGTACCACCGAACGATTGATCCCAAATTACATTGCCCGTAAGACTAAGTTTTACCAACCACATATCATCGATACCTTTATTCAAAGAGGTTTTATCGAACCCTGGACCGGAATAAGAATCACCACCAACATAAATTGCATCATCTGTCCTATTTATGCAATATCCATAATCTTCTTCAGAACCACCTAAAGTTTTATCCCAAAGTTTCTTACCGATACTGTCAACTGCAATCACCCAAAAATCATTCAAGCCTCGAGAAGATTGCGATTTATTAAATCCTGCAGGGCTATCGCTATAGCCCATCAATATCGCACCGCCATTACTAGATGCAACAATAGAATTGCAATTATCATTTTGAGTTGAACCTAGTGTTTGATCGAATTGAAATTGACCGTTTTCATTCAACGATACCAACCAAAAATCAAAGGCAACTTGTGTTCCGATTAAAGGAGTTGTTTTATCCCCCGACACAGTACTCAAAGTATAACCAGCGCAAAAAATTCTACCCTTCGAAGTTATAGTTACTGACTTACAATAATCATTCGCACTTCCGCCAATGGTTTTATCCCAAATAACATTTCCGATAGAATCTACACGTAAAATCCAAAAATCATTTCCTCCTCGCGACATTTCTGATTTTTCATGACTTATCGTTGAAGAGGATGTGCCTGCAAGTATAAAATCACCATTAGAAAGTTGACAAATCGCCGAGGGTAAATCTGAACCAGTGCCTCCATAAGTACGATCCCATAATTTGTTTCCTTGAGCATCAAATCGTACTAACCAATAGTCATGTGTAAATCCGGTGGAATCGCGATTATTCTGAGATTTGGAGAAACTACTATCTGATGTAGATGACGCTAACAATGCAAATCCGCCTTGATTACAACGAATAAATCCTACGTTATAATCTGACCCATAACCACCGAAACTCATGTCAAAATCTTTTATAAGACTTTGGCCAGTTACAGGGGAGGTGATTAGCAATATAAATGCAAGAATTTTCAGTTGGCGCATTTATCAAAGGTATAAAAGAAAAGTTATGAAAAACACTTCTAATTATTTAGCGTGCAAAAAAAAAGCGGAGAAAATATTTTTTTCTCCGCTTTAAAATTATTGTTGGTATTATGCTTTATGCAAGTACATTACATCTTTCACTGCTTTAATCACACGTGCAGGATTTGGAAGGTAAGCTTCAATCAATGTTGGTGCGTAAGGCAATGGAACATCACCACCCATCACGCGTAACACAGGAGCATCGAGGTAATCGAAAGCTTCACGTTGAACTTTGAACGCTACTTCCGTTGCGATAGCAGCTAAAGGCCAACTTTCTTCAACGATTACTAAACGGTTTGTTTTCTTAACTGAATTAATAACGGTAGCGTAGTCGATTGGACGAACAGTACGTAAATCGATCACTTCAGCAGAAATATTTTCAGCCGCTAATTCTTCAGCAGCTTTCAACGCAATTTTCATCATTTTACCGAAAGAAACGATAGTAACATCAGTTCCGGCACGTTTGATATCGGCCACTCCAATCGGCATTAAATATTCACCATCAGGAACAAGTCCTTTATCGCCATACATCTGCTCCGATTCCATGAAAATCACAGGATCGTTATCGCGGATGGCAGATTTCAATAAACCTTTGGCATCTGCAGGGTTTGAAGGCACAATCACTTTTAATCCCGGACAGTTAGCATACCAACTTTCGAAAGCTTGACTATGTTGAGAACTTAACATTCCGGCAGAAGCAGTTGGTCCGCGGAACACGATAGGACAACCAAAATGTCCTCCGCTCATACTTTTCATCTTTGCAGCCGAGTTAATCACTTGATCTATAGCCACTAAACTGAAATTGAAAGTCATGAATTCAATAATCGGACGTAAGCCGTTCATGGAAGCACCAACACCGATTCCAGCAAATCCAAGTTCTGCGATAGGCGTATCAATAACACGTTTAGCACCAAATTCATCGAGCATTCCTTGGCTCACTTTATAAGCACCGTTATACTGCGCTACTTCCTCTCCCATCAGGAAAATACTCTCATCGCGACGCATTTCCTCCGACATAGCTTCACGAAGCGCTTCACGGAATTGAATTTCTCTCATGTTTAATAAATGTTGTGACGACAAAAATAAACGGAACGGACTTACAAAAAAAGAAATTGAAAGGTATTCGCCCGAATAGTGTAAAAAAGAAGCAAATTAATCTTCTTCTTGCCCCGTAAGATCTTCTAAGGCAAACTTTAGTTCGGCATGCGTATGGCGGTTATTTTGCTTCAATGCTAACAAAATGCCTTCACGATAGGTCTCGGCAGCTTCATCGGTAAGTCCCGCAATTTGCTGTAATTTACCCAGTTGATAGTACAAAGCTAAATATCCGGGATCGATGGTTTTAAGTTGCCCCAAAAGGAACAAAGCCTTTGAAACGTCCTCAATCTTAGCGTATTCGAGAGCTAAGGCATAGCGCGAAAAAGTATCTGCAGGGTCATCTTTCAGAAATTGTTCGAGGGTGGCGATTTTATCAGACATAATTGAAGCGACTATGAGAAGGCACAAAAGTAACAATCCGTTGGTAAAAATCATCCCGAAAAAAGGTGAATAAAATCTGTAATTGATTCCCTTCTTTTCCTTTTTTTACTGCTCTGTAGTGAGTATGTTTGTGAATTCGTTTGAAAAGTGAAAAATATGAAGATTTTAGTCTGCATCAGCAACGTTCCCGACACTACCACAAAGATCAATTTTAGCGACGACGCTAAATCATTTGTGACGGCAGGTGTCCAATTTATTATTAACCCATACGATGAAATCGCTTTAACTCGCGCCCTTGAACTCACTGAGGCTCAAGGAGGTACTGTTACGGTATTACATGTTGGCGACGCTTCTACCGAGCCTACTATTCGTAAAGCATTGGCAATTGGCGCTACCGACGCAGTTCGTGTAAACGCTGCTCCTCGTGATGCTTATTTCGTGGCGAAGCAAATCGCTGCTTATGCGAAAGATCAAGGATTTGATATGATCATGACAGGACGTGAGTCGATCGACTATAACGGTTCTCAAGTAGCATCAATGGTGGGTGAAATATTGGATCAACCTTCTATTTCAATCGTTAAGGTGTTAAACGTAGAAGGAACTACAGCAACTCTTGAACGTGAAATCGAAGGCGGAAAAGAAGTAATTACTTGTCCTTTGCCACTGGTAGTAAGCGCAACAGAAGGTATGGCAGAAGCTCGTATCCCGAATATGCGTGGTATCATGAGTGCACGTACTAAGCCTTTAACTACAATTGAAGCAATCGACGTTCCTTCCCTACAGCAATTCGTAAAATACGATAAGCCTGCTGCTAGAAGTCAGGTGAAATTAGTCGCTGCCGACGATGTAAAAGGATTGGTTGACTTACTTCACAACGAAGCGAAAGCCATCTAAAAACTACTTAGATTTATCATTAACAGAAAAGCTTCTTCGTAAGCTATTCAGCATAAAATTTAACACATGTCAGTTTTAGTATACGCCGAAAATGCAAACGGCAAATTCAAAAAATCAAGTTTCGAAGTTGTTTCTTACGGTTATAGCATTGCTCAACAAATGGGAGTTCCTTGTGTGGCTATCTCTATCGGTGATGTATCCAACGACGAGTTAACAAAACTAGCTCTATACGGGGCTGCAAAGGTACTAACCGTAAATAACGATCAGATGAAGGCGTTCGTAAACCAAGCTTATGGCTCGGTGATCGCTGAAGCTGCGAAAGCAGAAGGATCGAAAGTCGTAGTTCTGTCAGCTTCTTTCTCAGGAAAAGGATTAGCACCTCGCGTGGCGGTGAAATTAGAAGCAGGATATGTTGACGGAGCAGTATCGCTTCCCGATATGTCAGCAGGTTTTACAGTTCGTAAAGGCGCTTTCTCGGGAAAGGCTTTTGCTGACGTAACATTAACAAGTGATGTTAAGGTAATTGCCTTAATGCCTAATGCATACAAAGTTGTTGAGAACGCTCAATCGGCGAATATCGTTGCCTTCACTCCAAACGTGAACAACAACGATTTCAAAACGATGATTAAAGAAATCGTTCGTGCTGCCGATAAAGTTTCTTTACCGGAAGCTGAAATCGTAGTTTCGGGCGGTCGCGGATTAAAAGGTCCTGAGAACTGGGGAATGGTAGAAGAATTAGCCAACCTTTTAGGTGCTGCGACTGCTTGCTCTAAGCCCGTTTCTGATGCGCATTGGAGACCACATAGTGAACACGTAGGACAAACAGGTATTGCTGTTAGTCCGAATTTATACATTGCAATCGGGATTTCAGGAGCTATCCAACATCTTGCAGGTGTTAGTTCATCGAAAGTTATTGTTGTCATCAACAAAGACCCTGAAGCTCCTTTCTTCAAAGCAGCCGATTATGGTATCGTTGGAGATGCATTCGAAGTAGTTCCTAAACTAATCGAAGCCGTAAAAGAATTTAAATCCGTTAACGCCTGATCACGCGCACCCAACCTACCTGCGTATGAAAAAGATCAAAGTGGAAATAATTGGCTTATCGTTTAGCCAGACCCAAAGTGGTGCCTATGCACTCGTTTTGGGAGAAGAAGATGGTAAACGCCGATTGCCTATTATCATTGGTGGATTCGAAGCTCAGGCTATAGCTGTTGAGCTCGAAAACATGCAACCTTCACGACCTCTCACTCACGACTTGTTCCGTAATTTCGCGATAGCCTTCGACGTGCATATCGATGAAGTGATCATCTATAACCTGAAAGAAGGCATCTTCTATTCTAAACTCATCTGCAGCAAAGATGGAGAATCACAGGAAATAGATGCTCGTACTTCCGATGCAATTGCGATGGCCGTTCGTTTCAATTGCCCAATTTATACTTACGAGTTTATCTTGGCTTCTGCGGGAGTAGTACTCGATGAAGCAGGCGACGAAGAAAAGCCAAAAAGTTTACCGAAAAAAGCCGGTGTTGTCGATAAGCCTGCCGAAGAAGCAATAAGTGGCGACGGAGAATATTCTTCTATGAACATAGAAGACCTCAAAGAAGCCTTGATGAGAGCGATTGATGAAGAAGCCTATGAAACAGCTTCTAAAATACGCGACGAAATAAGCAAAAGAAAAAAGTCAGCCGACCAATAAAATTTACACCCGATCCTAAACGATCGGGTGTTCTTTTTTTTATAGTAGTTAACAAAGAAAAAACCTCCATAACCTTTTAAGTTTTTACTCGTATAAACCTAAATCATTAGAACAATGAAATAAATGAAAAAATTCTCAACCTTCTTTACTGCAATAAATATTATCGGTTTGCTGTTATTATCAACGAGCAGTGAAGCACAATGGCAATACGTAAATCCTAAGCCTCAAGGAAACAACTTAAATAGCTCGGTATTTGTTTCAGCTACGATAGGATGGATCGCAGGAGATTACGGTACAATTATTAAAACTGCTGATGGCGGAAATACGTGGACAAATCAATACTGCTTGCAGAACAAGAATATCATTGATTTCTCAGCTATTAATACAAATTCGCTTTTTTTTATTGCTTCAGACAATCAGTTATACGGATCATCAAACGGGGGAAATAGTTGGTCAAAGAAATTCAAATTTCTTAGCAGCAATGTTACTTCACTTTCATTTTTAACTGCCAATGAAGGATGGGCAACACAAGGAAGTTCAATTGAACATACTACAGATGGAGGCCTCACTTGGAACAGCCAAACAGTACTTCCCGGCGAAACCTTTGCTTCTGTAAAAATCGCATCAAACGGCGAAGGATTTGCAGTTTCTACATCAGGAACAATTTTAAAATATTCTAATACAGGACAAACCTGGTCAACCGTAAATTCGATAGCAGGAACTTACAAGGCTATGGCGATATTGCAAAGCGGAACTACAGGTCTTATCGTCATAAATTCAACATTATACAAATCGAGTAATAGCGGATTCACTTGGAATGATCCGGTAACCACACCTACAGAATTTGGCACTTCTAATGTTTCCGGATTATACATATTATCTTCAAGCGACTACTACGCGACCCTTGCCAATGGCACAATTGTATATAGTCATAATGGAGGAAGTACATGGAGTGCCAATACCGATTTTTCAGGCTATCAACTTAATGGAATTGTTGCGACACAATTAAACGAAGGAATTGCATTTGGCAATAACGGAATAATTGTAAAAACTACTAACAATGGTTTAAATTGGAATAGAATCGGAAATTTGCTGTCGACTGAAATCCTTAATGGTGTCACTAGTATATCTTCTGATGTATATGCAATTGGCAATACAGGAACTATATTAAAATCCAATAATTCAGGAAACACATGGTCTTCTTTAAATAGCGGAACATCAGAAAATTTGAAAGACATCATTGCTATCAATTCAAGTAACTTATTAGCAGTTGGAGAAAATGGAACAATAATTAAATCCACTAATGCTGGAACTAACTGGAATACCATAAGCACAACAACAATAGGAAGCCTGTTCGGTTTATCCGCCAAACCAAATGGAACTATTTATGCTGTCGGTTCGGATGATATTATTTTATCATCAACCGATATCGGTAACACATGGAATGATATAACTACTTCGTTTACCGGATTCGGATATACATTTAAAGAAATTCAGTTTGTCAATAACGATACTGGTTTTATTGCAACTAACAGCGCTGAAATTTTAATGACAGATGATGGTGGCCAGAATTGGTATTTAAAAACTACCGGTGCCTTTGGACAAATTTCATGCTTGTTCTTTCAGAATGGGAATAGTGGTTGGATCGGCACTGAAGCGGGTGAAATATTCAACACTAATGATGGTGGAAATTCATGGAACAACCAAAGTATTGCAAACTTTTCAGGGAGCATTAATAAACTGAGGTTTACAGATGTTTTGAATGGTTGGGCTTTTACAAATAGCGGTATCTACCGCACTGCAGATGGAGGAAACACTTGGAATAGAGAATTTTCACCTTACCCTGACCTTAAAGATGCTGTATTTATTAATAATATCATTGCAGTTGCTGTTGGAAGCGGAAATGCTACTATCCTTCAAAAAACAAATGAACTTGTTCTAAATCTTAGCAATACTACATTCTGTACTGATCATACTTATACAATTGTTGCAAACTCTTCAGGTACTTTCAATCCCGGAAATATGTTCGAGGTGCAACTTTCTGACGACTTTGGTGATTTTTCAAATCCACTTTCAGTGGGATCATTATTTGCAACATCTATTTCAAGTTTACCAATTGCTATTCCGGGTGGAATTACAAGCTCAAGCGCATATAAAATGCGAATTGCGTCAACTAATCCTCCAATGTATAGTGCAATTACAGGAACTGTCATCAATATTCATACTTCACCTCAGTCTTTCATAGTGGCTAACGGACCAACAGTTTTTTGTCCTGGTGGTTCTGTAATACTGTCAAATTTAGTACTAGGTTCTGCTCAATACCAATGGTTCAAAAATGGTGTAACAATATCCGGAGCTAACAATGATTCATTGCTCGTTTCAACTACAGGTAACTATACTCTTAATGTTAACGATGGTATCTGCGAAACTTTGTCTCCGATAATGGATGTACTGGTAATTAATTGTACAGGCATAGGGGAACAAGATCAGAAAAAAGTAATGATCGCTCCCAACCCTGCCGACGATTTCTTGAATATCAGCATTGCTAACGGTATCAACTATACGAAATTGAGCATCATGGAAATGACAGGTCGTACAATTCAAGAATTTGAAGGAACGGTAAGTCAGAAAACACGCATCGATGTGAGTCAACTGCCGGCAG
The DNA here is from genome assembly GCA_029547265.1 of Bacteroidota bacterium. Taxonomy (GTDB): domain Bacteria; phylum Bacteroidota; class Bacteroidia; order AKYH767-A; family OLB10; genus CAINEC01. Next base: position 9,981 of record JAKPPP010000072.1, on the reverse strand, counting down.
GAGTTTACATAATAAAACTATCGGGAACCGACGATAGCATTGTGCGATTTGTAAAAAAATAATTTCGGATTAAACTTTCGACATTCAGAAGAATCACACAGAAATAATCCATCGTAATGAAAAAACTATTTCTGCTTTTTTGCTTCACAATATACTTTAACGGACTCAGCGCGCAGGGGAATTACTATTTCCCTGCCGCTACTCCGAATGCACCGTGGGATACAATTTCTCCCGCATCTTTAGGCTGGTGCATGAATTACAAAGATAGCCTCGATGATTTTTTAGCACAATCGAATTCCAAAGCTTGTATCATTTTAGTCAACGGGAAGATAGCCTATGAAAAATACATCGGCACCTTCACCCAAGACAGCGTTTGGTATTGGGCATCGGCAGGAAAAACGATCACTTCACTATTAACGGGAATTGCTCAAGAAGAAGGATACCTAAATATCAGCGACACAAGCTCTAAATATTTAGGTGTTGGGTGGACCAACTGCACGCAAGCGCAAGAAGAGAAAATCACCATACGCAATCAGTTGACCATGACCAGCGGCCTCGACGATAATGTTCCAAACACTGACTGTCAAGAACCGATTTGTTTAGGTTATGCAGCAGATGCAGGCACACGTTGGGCTTATCACAACGCCGTATATCTTCTCTTGCAAAAAGTTGTAGCAACAGCGACAGGAAGTACTTATCAAAACTACACTTCTACCCGACTGTTGGCACCAACGGGAATGTTTGGAATATGGTTCGACTCGGTGTTTTATAGTCGCCCGCGCGACATGGCTCGCTTCGGATTACTCATGCTCAACAAAGGAATTTGGAATGGTGATAGCATCATTCATGATCAGAATTATGTGCATGATATGATTAACAGTAGTCAATCGATCAACAATAGCTACGGATATCTTTGGTGGCTGAATGGGAAATCGTCGTATATGCTACCGCAATCGCAATTCGTATTCAACGGAGAGATAATTCCAAATGCTCCCCCGGACACCTACTGCGCACTCGGAAAAAACGATCAGAAAATTTACGTGACGCCATCACGAAATATGGTGGTTATCAGGATGGGAAACTCAGCAGGAATTCCGCTGTACGCACTATCGAATTACGATAATGAACTCTGGGGAGCCATCAATCAATTTGCATGTACCTCAACAGGAATAGAAAGTGTGAATAAAGAAAATCATCTGCTCTATCCTAATCCCGCGAATAATTTTATTTGGATAAAAAATTCTACATCCAACACTGCTGTCATTTACAACTTACAGGGAGTAATGAGTAAAGTAGAAGTATCTGAAGAAGGAAAAATCGACATCAGCCGATTCAGTCCGGGACTTTACATGATCAAGCAAGGCGAACGCATCTACAAATTCACTATTGCGCGTTAAATGCTATTTTTGAATAGAATTTCCATTAAGAAAATCTATTCGGCATGAAGCATCTATTAATTCCAATCTTTCTATTTATCAGCAATGCAGTTGACGCACAACTCTTGCTTCGCATCAACGACGAAGAAACAAGTTGGTGGCAATACAGCAATGGAGATGAATTCAACGGCAATGAAATCAACAGAGATTTCTGGAATACCGGATATCCTTGGGCTCGACATTTATATTGCAGTAGAGATTTAAATTACTATACCGACGGAGGAAACTTCAGAGAGCAAAACGGCATCATGCAAGTCACTGCAAAATACGAGCATGTTACCGAAAAAGCCATTCCCTATGAAGCCGATAATTATGTATTGAAATGCAATGAAAAGCCGGACGCCAAAAACTTGATGAGTTTTGATTACACCTCCGGGATTCTATTTTCGAAAGAACAATACAGTTATGGCATTTATCAAGCGCGATTTAAAACCGAAGGAGGCAATGGACTATGGCCGGCATTTTGGTTATTCGGCAGTATAGATGCAGAAGAAATCGACATCTTTGAAATTTCCGGAAAGCAGCCTGAATATTTTCACGTCGATGTACATTGCAAAAACGGATGCGACAATTATCCCGTTTGGGGCGGACTATTCAAAAAAGGCTGGGGAGCGAATTTAAAGACCAATCGCAACTGGCTGCAAGGATATAATACCATCTCGGCAGAGTGGCAACCTGACTTCATCAAATGGTATTTAAACGGACAACCAGCCGCGCTTTGGAAAGGAAGGTTTAATCACCCTATGTGGATCATCGCGAATATGGCGGTCACCACCGACAATGGTAACTATACCGGAGCCCCCGACCCAAAGCAATTCCCTAAAAGCATGAGCATCGACTATATCCGTCGGTGGGAAAAAATAGCGGATAAAACATTTCGCCTGAAAGCTACTAACGATGATTTAGTGAAGACAAAAGAAAGCGAAACAGAGAGTAAAATCATCACCAAAAAACGTCCCGTAAACAAACGAAAAATGCTTCGTCAGCTGACTGCAGAATGGACCATACATCTACATAGCGATAATCAGCTCGTATTCAACCGAGAAGCATTCGACCAACAAGGCATCGAAGTAAACATCAGCGATAGCGCCAATAAAAGCCTGTTTCGCAAGGAAACCGACGCACAAAGCACTAACTTTGCCGGCCCTTCGCTTGTTAAAGGAAAATATACCATCGAAGTAAAACGCAACGGACAAACAGCACGCCAAAGCATTGAAGTGCTTTAATCGCGTACTGAAGCGTCAGAAATAACGCCCGTTAAAAAATCAAAGTGACCTATATTTGTTAGTGAACAGAATCAACAAACATGAAACAATTCTTTAAATTTCTCTTTGCCTCAATGTTAGGCTTCTTTTTATCGATCGTATTGATCTTTTTTGTGCTCATCGCAATTATTTCAGCTACCGTATCATCGGCAGGTAAAGAAGAAGTAAAAGTTAGTGAAGGAAGCATACTTCACATATCATTCAACCAAGCGATCAAAGAAAGATCATCGAACAATCCCTTTGAAACCCTCGACTTAGGAAAACTAAGAGCAAAGCAACAACCGGGGTTAAACGATATTTTAGGAGAAATTAAAAATGCAAAAACGGATGCGAACATCAAAGGGATTTATTTAGATGTGCAATCGATTGCTGCAGGAATTGCAACTACCGAAGAAATCAGAAATGCCCTACTCGATTTTAAAAAATCGGGAAAGTTCATTTATGCATATGCAGAAGAATATACGCAAGGAGCATATTACCTTGCTTCAGTATCCGATAAAATTTATTTGAATCCTCAAGGTGCTTTAACGCTCAACGGACTAGCAACGCAACTAGCCTTCTTTAAAGGCACACTAGACAAGTTAGAGATCGAACCTGAAGTAATCCGCCACGGCAAGTACAAAAGTGCCATAGAGCCTTTTATTCGCGCTGATATGAGCGAAGAAAACAGAACACAGATTGCGGGATTTATTGATCCGATTTGGAATCACATGGCTACGAATATCGCTGCATCTAGAAAATTAACAAAAGAAGAGATCTATCTAATTGCTGATAGTTTAAAAGCACGTAACGCGAATACTGCACTGGAATTAAAACTGGTTGATCAATTAGCTTACTACGATCAATTTGTTGAAGACTTGAACATGAAATGCGGTAAAGAAAAATCAGCTGAGTTAAAATTGATTTCTATTTCGAAATATAGAAATGCGGTTAAATCGACAGGATTAGCGAAAGATAAGATTGCAGTTATTTACGCGAATGGAGAAATCCAAAGTGGCGAAGGCGACGACAACACCATCGGCTCTGAAACATTAGCAGAAGCAATTGCACAGGCTCGTAAAGACGAAAAAGTAAAAGCGATTGTTTTACGTGTCAATTCTCCGGGTGGAAGCGCTTTGGCATCCGACATTATTTGGAGAGAAGTAATACTCGCAAAAAAATCGAAACCGGTAGTTGTTTCAATGGGCGATGTTGCGGCATCCGGAGGATATTATATATCATGTGCTGCTGACAAAATTTTTGCAGAACCGAATACCATCACAGGATCAATTGGTGTATTCGGACTAATGTTCAACGCAGGCAATATGTTTAAAAACAAATTAGGCATTACCTTCGATACTTACAAAACCAGCAACTATACTGACCTTGGAACGATGAGTCGTCCGTTAACTCCCGGCGAGCGTTTAATTATGCAAAACAGTGTTGATGAAGTTTACAATACTTTCACCTCTCGCGTAGCAGAAGGAAGAAAAATGAAACAAGCGGATGTTGACAGCATCGGACAAGGTAGAGTTTGGAGCGGAGTTGATGCAAAGCGTATTGGATTAGTTGACGAATTAGGAGGAGTTGAAGATGCGATCAAAGCAGCTGCATCACTTGCAAAACTGAAAGAATTCCGCATTAAATCTTTACCGGAACAAGAAGAACCTTTCCAAATGTTGATGAGCGATTTATCGAGCGAAGCTAAAACTTGGTATATGGAAAATAAGTTAGGAGTTGGATATGAATACTACAAAGCTGCTAACGATTTAGTGAAAGTTCAAGGCATTCAGGCGCGTACACTTTACGGAGTAAAATTCAACTAATCACATGCTGAAAAGAATATTCATTCTAGTAGCACTAACGGTAGGCATTACCGAAATCGGCATTGGACAAATCCCAACACTGGACAAAAGTAAATTAAGAGTTGGAGATATGTTATTCCAAGATTTAGGCAATAGTTCTCTATCAAAATCCATTAAGAAAGTAACGCCCGGTTACGACGGAAAGCACTTTTCACATGTGGCGATGATGACACTTTACAACCGACAATTATGGGTGATTGAAGCATGTGATGCAACTGTTGATACTATCACTATCGATAGCTTTATCAGCAGAACGAAGAATCCCGTTTACGTGGGACGATTAAAGAAAGAATACGGAAGAGAGATCTCGGATGCTTCGAAATCCGCTAAGAAATATTTCGGCATACCCTACGACAATAAATACCTCGATGATTCGGCGCATATCTATTGCGCGGAGTTAGTGTATTATGCTTACAAAGATGCAAATCACGGAAAGCCATTTTTCGAGATGAAACCAATGACTTTCAAAGATCCTAAATCAAAGAAAACTTTCCCGGGCTGGAGTAAATACTACCAAGATTATTTTCAAATGGAAGTGCCCGAAGGACAACCTGGAATTAATCCGGGGTTGTTGATTAATGATCCAAGAATGGAAGTATATAAGTTGGTGAAGTAATTGGTTATGGGCCGTTGGTAATGCGGAATTACATGATTGATTAATATCTGTTTGATGATAGATGCTCGATTATCGATTATCGATTCTTGATTTCATGCAATAAGATTTTGGTTCTTGATTGTGTAAAGTAAACATCTAGCATCTTTCATCCTGTATCCTGTATCCTGTATCCTGCATCTTTTAATAAGAACACGAATTCGTCCCGTGGGGACTAACACAGATCTCATCGTAAACGATGAGCAACGGATTTAAAAGGATTTTATTCAGGACAGCAATTAACTTCTTGAACTGAACCGAATTATTCTTCTCCCCACCTGTTTTTCAATTCCGATATAAAATCGAGAATCAATGATTGATAATCGAGCATCGATAATCGAGCATCGAGCATCGAGCATCGAGCATCAAGCATCAAGCATCGAGTATCCAGCATCAATTATCGAGCATCGAGCATCAATAATTCATTTCCTAAAAACCGGTACCTCAATATAACTTTCACTACTCCAATTAATCTGAAGAGGTTCGTTGGCATCTTTAATGGATTCGCGGCTGACATCTCCTCCAGTTCCGTAGTTGATTTCCCAGAGAGGAGATTTTACGATTCCTAATAGCAATACAAGCTTACTCCCCTGCTCAATTTTACGACTAATCATAAAGCTGTTATTGATATTGACTTCATACGTTTTTTCCGGTGTTAGAAGATTACGTTTGGTGCGGTCGGCATTCATGGATGCGCGGCACATGAAATTGCTTAGGCAAACATAGGTGCCGTCGGATTTTTTCTCGTACAAATACAACATCGGATCGAAATCCTTTTTATTGATTGTAAAAATCAACTTTCCACAAAATGATCCGTTCATATTGATACCGCTTATTATTGCCGGCGATTCAAATTCCATCATTCCCGGTTGCCATAAAACAGTGTCTTGCAAAATAGGAATGCCATTCTCAACCCAAATTTTTCCGTCGCTGCGATCTTTCAAATCGATCACTTGCTTGATTTCACTCTTTGTTTTGTTTTTGCTTAGCGTTAATTCGAATTTATTTTCGGCATTTTTATTAGATCCCAAATAATAACGAATGGTATCGGTATTCATGGCTGCTAACGAAGGAGTATGTCGCCATGCGTCTCTTCCCATCACTTCGAAATTCACTTTATCTTCTAGCAATTCAGGGAGTGGCTTTTTATCGAAGATATGATCGAACCACTCGAAAACAACTTTATTAATTGAAATCATTGCTGCCGAATCGACGGTAATTCCTTGTACCGATTCTTGCGCTTCCGATTGTCCACCGTTATGGTCATAAGGACCGATTAACAAATAATGCTCAGCATTCGGATTATACTTTAAATGCTCTTGGTAATAATACAAAGCGCCTCGCTGATCATCATCGAAATATCCCGTAGTGGTGAGAATAGGAATATTGATCTTCGCGAATTCCTTCCCGAAGGGAACCATACTTTGCCAATAACTATCCTGCAAAGGATGATCGAGCCAACGATGGAATAAATAACTCTTTCGTCCCTCTAAAGAATCGAGCGAACGAATGGAAAGTCCTTTTTGATACCAATTCAAACATAAGTCCGACCATTTAGCTTGATCTCTCATCTCGAGATAATCGGTGAGCTTGGTATTCGAAACAAAATGCGACCATTGCAACATATAATTCATTCGGACACCATCCATCATTGGAAAATCGACTCCAATGCCAACAGCCACTTGGGGGACAATCGTTTTTAACGCAGGATGCATTTTCTTGCAAGCACTCCACTGACTAAAGCCCAAATAACTTCCACCATACATCCCTACTCTTCCGTCGCACCATTTATGACGACTTAAATAATCGATCATCTCATATGCATCATTCGCATCGTGCTCAAAAGGGAAAATCGAATCTTTACTTAAAAATTTCCCTCTGGTATTAACTACTACACCAATATAACCGTGATCGGCCATCTCCTTGGCGGCAGCGCGATCGGAAGGACCTGCATAAATATTATACAATAAGAGCACGGGACGCTTATCCGTTAATGTACGTTTCTTCACCATAATGGCAGACAACGTTCCACCATCCTTCATAGGAATTAACAAGCTATCCAGAAAAACATATTTACTATTCTCCTCATCAGTAATATACTTTTCAATTCGCGGATACATCTCTGTCAACACAATTAAACTATTATACGTCTTACAAATTCTGTATGCGTCGGAAAGATCAATGGAATCGCTTGTAACCGGAACTAATTGATTTATCAAATTAGAATAACGAGCGCTTAAATCGCTTGGAGAAACCGAAAGGTAATTTCCCAACTCAGACCGTGACTCAGGTAGAATTTGGGAATAAACGGCATTAGCGACACTATCAAAAACAGCAATAGGCGAAGCTCCGGAGACATTAAGTTTCATTTGAGAACGGCAAAACACCTCATAAGGAAATGCGACTTGTCGCAAATCGCTTATGGGCTGACTACCGAATGTAGAACGGATAGAATCGATTGAAGAAAGAGCCGATTCATACTTACCTGCCACAATTTGCAAACGAAATAATCCATCGTACAAATCGGGTTTTGAATTACTCGTAAAAACATCCAAGGCACGTTTAGCTATAACAGAAATATTCTTGGTCACAGCAGCGCTATCCTTCAACGAAAGATCAGCAACACGAATTTTCTGAGCATGTCCTTTAAAATCTAAAAACAGGGTAAGCGCAAAAAGAGCGACATAGAACTTCTTAAAGGTTACATGCATAAAATTAGAATTTGAGGTAAAAATAAAAAGAAATCGTTTAGAACTTGTGACTGAAGCTAAGCAATCAGATCCATTAAATCTGATTCCTCCGTCATTTGAAAGATCCTTGTACTTAATGAAATTAATATTTCGCCGAATACGTTCCGTAATCAAATTCCCAATTTCAGATTGGGATACAGTAGTTCCCCGCCCGTAATAAAATTACAAAAAAATCGTCAAATATTCGGGAGATAAACGCTTACAAACGGATAAGTGATTAGCAATTTCCTTTTTTAATGAATAATATATACATTTGGTAAATATTGGTCCCTTTAATACTACACTTTATGAAGGCGGTTAGAAGCTTATTGGTTTTTATTTTGTTTTCGATATTCGGTTCACTAAATGCTCAAAACACGGATAGATATTGGGCTTTTGGAGATAGTGCTGGCATAGATTTTAGTAATCTTTCATCCCCGGTACCAGCATCAAGTATATTGAGATCAAGAGGTACCTGCGCCAGTATTTGTGATAGTACAGGAAACTTATTATTCTATTGCGGTTCTCCTTTGAAATCTTTATGGTTGTCTGGTATAGGTAATTCGAAGTATGGTTTTGTAGTTAATAAAAGTCATCAATTAATGCAAAATGGAGATACACTCATAGGAAGTGCTTGGTATCAAGAAATGATAATAGTGCCAGATCCTGGAAATTCAATGCAGTATTATTTGTTTTGTCTTGGTGTTTCAGGAACAAATAATGGGTTGTATTATTCGAAAGTCGATTTATCATATAATCTTGGTTTGGGTAAGGTGATACAGAAAAATATAAGGCTTAGCACGGACACAATGACAGACGGTGTTGCAGTTATTCGGAATGGTAATGGTCGAGATTGGTGGTTAATAGTCAGAAATTGGACTAAGCCACAAAGTACCAATGCTATCATGATTTACAGCATTACTTCAACCGGTGTACAGTTGTTTTCAACTCAAAATTTGGGTATACCAACTATAGATGACGGATTTTTTCGTCTTAAATTTAATTCTGATGGCAGTAGATTGTACAATGTCTCTGCGCGAGGCATCATTGAACGCTTTGATTTTGATAGATGTACAGGGGTTCTGTCAAATGAAACAACTTTTGAAGGTCTGAGTGGACCTCCTTATAAATTTTATTGGGGATTTGAAGTGTCACCTGATGAAAGTAAAATGTATGTAAGTTCTATATATCAAACAGCAAATCAAGATACCAGTTATTTAATTCAGTTTGATTTGAATTCTTCAAATTTTGCAGCAAGTGCAGATACTCTGCATGTATTTTTAAATGATACCCCTGGGTTATTGAAAATGGGGCCAGACAATAAAATATATTTGAGTACAATGTCATTAAGTCCCGATACATGTTTCGATTATTTATTTTGTTATGGCAACATAAATACAACAAACTCAAATCTTTCCGTCATCAATAGCCCGGATAGTTCTGGTACTGCATGTGATTTTCAACCGTTTAGTTTTTTTCTTGGAGGGCACAAAGCGTATGCTGGCCTTCCCAACAACCCTAACTATGAATTGGGAGCATGGATTGGTAGTCCTTGTGACACTTTAACAGTTGGCCTACCTAGTATTGATGTCACAAGGAAAGAATTGAAATTATATTACAGCAGTAACATAAAAACTGTATTTATAAATGCTGAAAAATTGTCAGGAAGAACTGCTAATGTCCAATTTTATACTTCAAGCGGACAATTACTCGAAGAATTGTCAGAGCCTATAAATGCCGGGTATTTTACCTATAGTTCAAGTTTCGCTTCACAACCTGATGGAGTTTATGTTGTGAGGTTGCTAACCGAGAAAGAAGTACTAACAGGCAAATTTGTAAAACAGTAAAACTATAATATCGATTTACAAATTTATATTCGCTCCTACGGAGAAGATATATTCGAATGCCCAGAAGTGATGGTTTGCTCTTCCTGCATACGGAAGTAAGGCGCTGGTGTAATTTACAAACGACCATTTAGCTTCGTTCTCAACGAAAAAATATTTAAAGAAGTCGTATCTTAATCCTACATCAACCCCGGCAATATATCCCGCCACA
>JAKPPP010000118.1 GCA_029547265.1 Bacteroidota bacterium | reverse complement strand
TCTATTCGCATCAGCACTAAATAGTGCGACCAACTTAATTTGAAAAGGTCAGACACTGTCTGACCTATTTCACATCTATCTGATTCTGAATAACATAAGTAGAATTGTCTCATTTGCTTCAAATTGGTAACTGAAAATCCTTTTCCGAATTCTTTTATCAAATTTTTGGACAATTCAATCAGTAAGAATTTCCCGTAATCAGCTTTTTCAGATCCATTTTGTTCTTCTTCTACAATTAATTTTCCAATATCAAAATACGAATGTGCCATAGTTTGATTTATCGACTTTACTATATGTTGTCGAGCATCATTTACGAGTATGGATATTTTTTTTGTGATTGCATTTGCATTAACTTTTCCTTTCATAGTAAAAGATGTATCAATTTTAATTTCTTAGTCGCGGCAATTCTATTTTATGATTTTAGTATTTTAATCCTCATGCCCGGCGCCACTGCCCGATCGTTTACGATTTGTATAAATATTATTAATGCTATCCATTTCGGTCTGAAAAGTTTCAGTAATAGCTATTACTTCCGGGTCATTAATTTCGGGCATCCCGGCATTCACCCAAGCGGTATACCAAAAGCTGCCGACAGCAATTGTAGCTTGACGCATACGACGCTCGACCATCCCATTCAACAATTCATTGTATTCGGCTGTATAATCTTTGCTGTATACTTTTACAATAGTTGCTCCTCGTTCTTCAAAAGCATATTTACGATCGGCAGCAGTTCTTGCATTGAGTTCTTTCTCTATTTGTAAAACTGAATCATGTGCGGCATAACTTTCTTTAATGATATTCCAGGTATACGTAATTGGATCTTTAATGTATCGAGCTCTTCCAACAAAGTAGTCGTAGTCGTCTCCGTAAGTCTCAGGAATTCGTGACTCCCAAAATCCATGAATTCCATGTTGACCGGTTAATTGTCCATTGTAGTTTCGCGTACAATGCAAAGGCACATGCGCATCTCCGACATAATGTCCTAATTCAGCTGCATACTTCAATATTTTGAATTTATCTTTATCCTTAAACGCTTCAGTTAATCGATATAACATTTTAGGAATGTGATATGGCACAATGCCATGAGCTTTTAAAGTATCTTCTCCAATCTTTGCTACAGCTTCTTTCCACGTTCGAGGTAATGAATCGAAAGGATGCTCACCATAACGATCGATATCGATAAAGTGTCGCGGGGCTTCTTCAGGGTCGGCATAACGCCTTTTATCGGGATCTACTGCATGTTCGGTAATGAAACCTATATTAGTCTTAAAAAACCCGAACATTGATTTAGGGAGCGTAAAAACAGCTTTATTATTAATGTGTTGATGTCCCCAGAAGCCCCATGCCTGAACCATGCTATAACAAATGAGAATAATAGCAATAGCAATTACTGATGTTTTTAATTTCATATCTCTTTAAAGTTTATCATGAACAATACGGATGATTAATTGAAAAATTATTTTATCCGTTAAGAAGATACAAAGGAATAACATTAAGAGTAATAAAATCATTTAAAAAGTCACGTAAGCTAATATTAAACGATATTAATTACTTACAAATACTTAAACGAGTATTCGAGCGAATCCAACTATTTAATTGGCTACCATGCAACAGGGATAGCAGCGGTTATTCCGCATCATTTCATGCGGAATTTGAGCGGATAGCCCGGCGCTGTTTTTTCAACAGCGGTTGCCCATAGAAATATTTATTTAGTGAGTATAAAATAAAAAAGTCCGAGTATAAACCCGGACTTTCTATTACATTTTGAGCAGATCTACGAGTGCTCCGTTTACCAATCCCGGAACTACCGGTGATTGATTCGGAGTGAGGCAATACTCTATATCCTTATCGATTTGCAGTTTATGCAGACGTTTACGATGAGAAGATTCGACGAGAAATCCGTCGATATCATCTTTCGCCAAATTATATAAATGTTCGGCAGCGAGAGCGGCATCGCGTAACTGCGACATTTCGAAATGAGGTTTCAATTGAGCAACAACGGCACCTGCAAAAAGAGTATCCTCGAGGTTAAACGAATTCTTCCAGCCCGAGCACAAAAGCACCACACTTTTATCTTGCGACTTCAACCAATTACACAATGCATCAAGGTTAAGGAAAGATCCTGCAACCACTTGAGCAGCGCCTTTAGCTGCAGCCATTGCTTGTGTTCCATTTGTTGTAGTAAGAGCGATATCGCGACCACGCACCTTTTCATCCATATAGCTGAAAGGAGAATTACCGAGATCGAAGCCATCGAGCATTTCGCCATTACGTTCGGCACCGATTAGAAATCCTTTCTCTTTATAAGCAAGGCTTTCCTCGATAGTTGCAACAGGAACAATACTTTTTACTCCGTAAGAAAAAGCAACGCACATTGACGAAGTAGCTCTCAACACATCAATTACGACCACTACGGCGTTACTTATATCATGTAGATGAATAAGCGCCGGAGTAAAACACACTTCCAGATAACGATTCTCGGTTGCTGACATGCGAATACTACTGATTATTATTTTTTATAGAATGGCGTTTTCACCACTGAAGCTTTGATTTTTTTATCGCGGATGCTCACGAAGATTTCAGAACCTTCGGCAGCGAATGCTGTTTGCACATATCCCATACCGATAGCTTTTTGAAGACTTGGAGATTGCGTTCCTGAAGTAACAACTCCAATTACATTACCTGCTGCATCAACTAACTCATAACCATGACGAGGAATACCTTTGTCAATCATTTCGAAGCCAACTAATTTCTTTGTTACACCGGCTTCTTTTTGAGCTTTTAACGCTGCTGAATTAGTAAATTCTTTCGTAAATTTAGTAATCCAACCTAATCCTGCTTCGAGTGGAGAAGTAGTATCATCGATATCGTTACCATATAGGCAGAAAGCCATTTCGAGACGTAAAGTATCGCGACAACCAAGTCCTGCAGGTTTCACACCGAACTCTTTACCTGCTGCCATTACATCGTCCCAAATTTTTTGAGCATATTGATTTTCGAAATACAATTCGAATCCACCCGCGCCTGTATAACCGGTATTACTGATTACAACATTTGCACAACCTGCGAAGGTTCCTTTAGTAAAACTGTAATAGGGTATATCCGCTAACGTTACATCCGTTAGTTTTTGTAAAGCGTCAACTGCTTTTGGTCCTTGAACAGCAAGAAGTGAAGTTTTATCGGAGATATTATGCATTTCAACGTTCGCTGTATTATGCTTCATGATCCAATTCCAATCTTTTTCGATATTAGAAGCATTCACTACAAGCATCCAAGAATTATCATCGATTTTGTAAACCAATAAATCATCGACGATACCTCCATCGTTATTAGGAAGGCAGCTATACTGCGCTTTACCCGGAGTTAATTTAGAAGCATCGTTACTAGTAACACGTTGAATTAAATCGAGAGCACCTTCCCCTTTCAATATAAACTCGCCCATATGACTAACATCGAATACTCCGATAGCATTACGCACTGTTTCATGTTCGATATTGATTCCCTCGTATTGCACGGGCATTAAATATCCTGCAAAAGGAACCATTTTAGCACCTAATGCTTTATGCACCTCTGTGAGGGCAGTAAGTTGTAATTCTGTTGATGTTGTCATGATATAACTGAAAGGGTTACAAATTTAATGGAATTATGATTCGGTCAGTGACCTGAATATTTCGAGATAGCGATCTTTCTGAGATGCTACTGAGTAATGATCGATTATAGTCTGACGAGCGTTAAGGCCTATGCGTTCGCGTTCATCGGGATTGTCGATTAAGAAACATAGATGATTGAACCATTCATCGTCAGTATCAGCCAGGAAACCATTGTCGCCATGCTGAACAATTTCGGTGTTCATACCTACCGGCGACATAATTGGAGCCACTTCCATGGCCATATATTGAAGTCCTTTGAATCCACATTTGCCTTTAGCCCATTCATCGTCGGGCAGGGGCATAATGCCGATATCGATGTCTTGAAGCTCTTCAACCTCACGATCGAGGGTCCACGCCGTACCCTTCAGATTAAGTTCTTTATTCTCGTAATTACTATCGCCGATGAGCTTAAAACTTACGCGTTCACCGTATTTATCCTTTAAACGTTTTAATACAGGCTCTGCGAGGCGGAAATGCTTTACAGTAGTAAGGCTGCCGGTCCAACCGATGCAAATGGTTTTCTTATGAAAATCCTTATCCGCTCGTGGCTTATGATACTCAGTATCAATGGTTGTAGGAATAATCGTTACCTGATGATTATACTTTCGAGCATAGTCGGCGAGGTAAGAATTCCCGGCAATGACATGATCGACATGTTGAATGATTTTCGACGTTTTTGAAGGATTTTTAAGCCATCCGAGCTTTTTATTAGCCTCGCTGACATCGAAATGCCAGATTGCGTCGTCGAAATCGAAGATTACTTTAGCTCCCGAGCGACAGAATTGCTTCTCAAAAAACACAGATCCCGTCATGAAAGCCTCACGCTGAACGAAAATAAGATCGTAGTCTTTTACGTTAATAACATCTCTCCAACGTCTCAAATAGCTTTTAAGGAAGATGGCAGCCTTGGTATGTAGGTTACCGGGCTGATAAAAAACGGCATCATCATTCTCACTTATGAGCCACGAATAATCAAAGTCGAATCCCTTCGAGGCCAGATAATTCTGGTATTGCTCGAAGCGAAAGCGCTGACTAGGAGAACGTTGGGGGCGATGAGCCGCTACGTATAAAACGCGAGGCATAAGTGATTATAAACGATTAGGGCCGCAAATTTAACTAAATATCGGGCACGAATGATTAACTTTATGCGCACAAAACGGCCCTATGGGTTGATTTAGGTCAATTCTTACCGTTTCAGCGATATTCTAAACTAAAACTGTTACATGAGAAAAATATTTGACCGATCAATTCCTCGACTGTTGATTTTGTTAATCGACATAGCAATTTGTTTCGGATCATTATTTCTAGCTTATCTGATTCGCTTCAACTTCGAAATCCCGGAGGTTGAATCTTCCACTTTTTATTACGTTTTTCCTTTCGTAGTTCTCAGTAGAACTATTAGTTTTTTTGTGGTTAGAACTTATGCCGGAATTATCCGATATACGAATACACGAGATGCAATGCGTATTCTGTTAACGATGGCAGTAGTATCGGGGATTTTTGTCGTTTCTAACGGAATAAGCTATTTTACCATTGGACACTATATTGTACCGTTTTCAATTATTATTATTGAATTTTTACTTTCTGTTTTCATAATGATTACAGGGAGGTTATTAGTGAAAGTTACCTATAATGAATTGAAAAATCCAAGTGGAGATAAATCAGGAGTTATTATTTACGGTGCAGGAGAAGCGGGATTAATTACTAAACGCACGTTAGATCGCGATAAAGGTACACGCTACAAAGTAGTAGCATTTGTTGATGATTCAAAAAACAAAGCAGGTAAAAAACTTGAAGGTATTCCAATTTTTCATAGCAGCAGATTAGAAGAACTTCAGCAAAATTATGAAGTTAAGCATTTAATTATCGCGATTCAGAATATTTCATCAATTCGTAAGCAACAAATTGTTGATACCTGCTTGAAATATAACACTCGAATTCTAAATGTGCCTCCAGTTAAATCATGGATCAATGGTGAATTGAGCTTTAAGCAAATCAGGAAGCTGAACATTGAAGATTTATTGGGACGTGATCCTATTCAACTTGATTTAGCAAAGCTTCGCACGGAATTAGGTGGAAAAGTGGTTCTAGTAACTGGAGCAGCGGGATCGATTGGTAGCGAAATTGTTCGACAAATTATTGCTTTTCGTCCGAAGCTGATAGTAATGGTTGATATGGCAGAATCGCCATTATATGATTTAGAATTAGAAGTAACCGAACATCCATTCGATCGAAACAGCAGAATAGAAAGCGTAATTGGAGATATTAGGAATATTGACAGAATGCGTAATGTATTCAAGACTTTCAAGCCAGATATCGTGTATCATGCTGCGGCCTATAAGCATGTACCGGTGATGGAAAATAATCCTAGTGAATCGATTTTAAATAATGTACTTGGCACTTGTATCTTAGCTGATCTTGCTGTGGAATTTCATGTTCCTAAGTTTGTAATGGTGAGCACCGACAAAGCGGTGAACCCAACGAATATTATGGGAGCAACGAAAAGGATTGCGGAGATCTATTGCCAATCGTTGAATAACCACAATCCAATAACGAGATTTATTACAACTCGCTTTGGAAATGTTTTGGGATCTAACGGTAGCGTGATACCGAGATTTAAAAAACAGATTGAAATGGGACAGCCCATTACTGTTACACATCCCGAAGTCACACGATTTTTCATGACTATTCCGGAAGCTTGTCAACTGGTACTAGAAGCCGGCGCAATGGGCAAAGGAGGTGAAATTTTCATCTTCGATATGGGAGAATCAGTGAATATTGCTGACTTAGCAAAGAAAATGATTCGTTTAAGTGGATTAGAATTAGGTAAGGATATTCAGATTATTTACTCGGGACTTCGTCCGGGAGAAAAGCTTTACGAAGAATTACTTGCCAGCGAAGAAAACACGATACCAACGCATCATCAAAAAATTATGATTGCGAAAGTAAAAGAATATAATTTTGAAACTATTTCGAACGACATCAACGACCTGATTGCATTGTTCAATGCACAAAACAATGAGATGATCGTTAAAAAGATGAAGGAAAT
>JAKPPP010000063.1 GCA_029547265.1 Bacteroidota bacterium | reverse complement strand
AAATTATCCCGAAAAAAAATGGATAAAACCGATAGGATATGCCTTAGCAAGCATGGTAGCATTTTCAATGGTAAACAATGGAGTTCATTGGGCTGGCGACTACCCTTTAGCTATTGGAATCGGATATGGTTTCGGAAAAGTCGTTTCAGCAAGATGCAAAAAAGTAGTACATACACACCACTAACGAATTAACTATTTATTTCTTTCTGAATTTTTACTTGGCAATTTTCTCTGCTCTACCAAAAGTAAATCTAGCAACGAGCCAACCGATTACGCAACCTATACAGTTTGCTAGAAAATCGACCCAGTCACCTACTCTATCAGAGAGGAAATACCCCTGATACAATTCAATTAATCCACCATAACCGGCGGAAAATAATACTGAAAAAGAAAACTGATTTCTCGATAATCGACCGGGAGTTTTTTTGAATCCTAATGTCAACAGAAAAACGAGAATAGCATAAATAATAAAATGTGCGACTTTATCCGGAGTAAACAAATCGAATAAATCCGGAATATAAATCGCAGGAGGAGTGATACTGCTTAGTACGAATATAATAATGGCCCAACTAATGCCGGGCCAATTATTCTTTATAAACATCGTTTAGATATTAAGCTCCAATCAATGAACCGTAAGCGGCAGCATCTAACAAATCAGCAACTTGTGATGCATCAGCAATTTTAACTTTCACCATCCAGCCATCGCCATAAGGATCAGAGTTTACTAATTCAGGCTCACCTTCTAACTTTGAGTTTAACTCAAGCACTTCGCCCGTTAAAGGCATAAATAAGTCAGAAACTGTTTTTACAGCCTCAACTGTACCGAAAACTGCTTCTTTCTCTACGGTATCACCTACTGTTTCGATTTCAACATAAACGATATCACCTAATTCACTTTGAGCGAAGTCAGTAATTCCGATTGTTGCTACATCACCATCTACACGAACCCATTCGTGATCTTTGGTGTACTTTAATTCTGCTGGTATATTCATTGTGTTCCGATTTACGGTGTTTTCAATTTCAGTTGACAAATTTAATAGATTATTGTGATAATGAGAACCTGATTTCCACTCCTGTATTAATATTTGAAGTTGGATATGAAGTTGAGATTACCGGGGTATTGATTGTTTGCTCATAGAACAAACGAACGTTTAATCGCTCACTTACAGCGTAATCCGCAGCACCTTTTATAGAGTAAACATTCAACCCTGCAGTTGGCTGATTCACGCCTTCTAACAATCTTCTGATTATCGTCACATTTCTTCTCGCGCTAAAGTCGGCAGTTAAGTTAAGAGAGTTTCCAGATGTTCTCGCCTTCTTTCCTCCCAATCCAAAAGGAAGGTTGAATTTAGGCAAGCGATATCCAAATCCGAATGTAATTTCATTTCCTTTCACTTCAGTAACCTGAACGCCCGCAAATGTCAATGATACGTTGCGATCACGTTTGAATTCAACTCTTGTTTGGATATTATTTTTCCAAGTTACATCGACTCCAATTAATGGAGCAAATTGTTCTGAGATTGAAATTTGTCCAAATTCACGAGCAGGAATAAAGTTTCCGCTTTGATCTCTCGCAATTTGATATCTCGATTCAACATAGTTGAGATTACGATTGAAGGTATTAATACTATATGTAGAGCGATAACTATGTGTTAAACTAACAGTATTGAATAATTGCTTAAATAACGGAAGTTTACTTAATCCATCATACGTTATTCTCCAGTTAGGCAATGGCATTTTAGTAAATGGATTCAACTTTATCGAGCTTGCAGACTTACCTGTGTAAGCAGAAAGGAACGCCATCGTTAATACTTCTTGTTGTGTTCCTGTATATCCATCGTTATATATCACTCCGAATGTATCGGCAGCAGCAAAGCCAATTGAATTTGGGTTATCGGCAGCTAAACGTTCTGAAATAATCTTTCTGTTTTTCGAAAACTCATCAAACACCGAACTTGCATACGTGTCTTTATCATCTTTTACAAAAGCAGTGTTAAGGGAAATTGTAGAGATACTAAAGTTACCTGTTTCAGTTACACTTTGTGATTCAAATTGAGAGCCGTTCCAACGGAAGTACTCCGAATTATTTTTCGTAAATTGACGAGTAACGTTCAACTCAATTTTCATTCCATCGAATGGCTCAATTGTACTCCTTCCTGAGAAGTTTTGATTGTACGTTCTAGCGTAGGATGAATTCAAACTGGTATCTGTAGTAAGCCAATTATCTCGCACAGCTTTCTCACGAACATCTTTCTGACTACCGAAAGCAAATCCTAATCCCGGAGAATTGTTATCTAAATCCTGACCAAATGCTTGAGAATAATTCATATAACCAGGCAATACAGTTCCATTTGTTTCACTATAAGTAAAGCCGATTGTTTTCACTCCCATCAACATTTTACCAACGAATCGAACTCCATCGGGAATTGCATTCGGTTGTTTCACTTTAGGAACGACAGGTTTTTTCCCTCCTGTTGTATCGCTAGGTGTTTTTGAAGGGTCAGGCTTCGGAGCATTTTTCACTCTTGGCTGACGAGCCGGTTTCGGTGAGTTAATACGTTTTAAGAATGGGATCTTATTATACAAAGTAGTTAAAGTGAAATTACCATTCACTTGTTTTGTGTTCGAGTTCTGAATTGTATTTCCGGTTCTCGGGTCAATTCCAAATGCACCTGTTGCAGAATCCTGTAAGAATTGCCCTGCTTGCCAGTTATAATTAAATCCGTATTTCACATTCACCGAAATCCAATCGGTTAAAGGGAATTTATTCAACGGCACTTGATAACTCACATTACCTGCATGCGTGTATTGCTTATTTCTTCCTAAGAAATAGTTCTTACCAAAAATATTACTCTTGATAGAGTCGCGTTCTTCTTGGTTATCAATTTTACCTTCCGGCTCGTCAATAATTCCGTAGTTATTAGCGTTGAAATCAATTTTGATTGATTTAGTAAGGTCATATTTCAAATCATACACTCGACGCATATCGAAGTTCTTATTAAAGAAGGTATCGCGTACAATATCTGAGTAACCTGTATTATTACGATATAATTTCTCTCCATACATACGTTGAACATCCATACGGAAATTCAAGCTGGTAGGAATAAGGTTAATATTTACATCTTTAATCAATTTCAAATACTTCGATTTCATTCCTGATGATTTCGCAAGCGGAGTGAAATATTTAGGAGTTGTATTGAAGTTATAACCAAGTGCTCCTTTGTGAGTTTTAGTTACATCGTATTCGATATTTATATCGCGATGGAATACTTCATCATATCCATAAGTGAAGTTAAAGTTCTCGATGTCATAGATATGTGCTTTCGCATTTCCTACACGATTTTTCTTCACGTTAGTAAAGTTGATACTCTTATTTCGTGTATAATCTTGTGATCTCTTTTTCAGTTCTTTTTTATCTGCTTTTGTTTGCGCATTGGCTAATGCATCGTCAAACGGCACGTCTTGATCTAATGGATCATACTGTGGATTGCTTACAACAGTTCCATAGTTCACATACATAGGAATATCTAGTGCAGCTTTTTCAGGAAGGAATTTTCCAAGGTACAATGATGATGTAACGTTGAACGATGTTTCATCACTTCTTCTTCTCTCGCTAACTTTCTGCTCAATACTTCCGAAGCCAATCGATTTGTGCGTTCCTGTAACTGCTACGTTACCTACATCGGCTAACTTGGTTGTAACACGACCTGTTGCTGCCCATCCTCCTTTCTTATCGAAGTCGGTTAAGCGTAACTCATTCACCCAAATCTCACCACATTTCGTTGCTCCATCATCGCTACCAGGATTCAACGGATCACGTTTAGGATTACGAATACCTATCATGATTGTTCGAACACTACTTAACGAAGGATTACCTTTAATTGCGATATGATTCTTGCCATCTTCATCAGTGATTGTATAAAGGTTGGTGATATTCACCGAACCTCCTGAATTTTCAATGGCTGTATTTCTTGCTAACTTCAAATTCACGAATTTATCAAGATCTAACTCTAGATTATTTGATTCAGGCCATATCGAATATGCATCTGTTGATCCCCACTTAGTGATTTTCAATGGAACTTCATATTCATAATAGTTTTCTGTGAAGTCGTTACCAACACGTACGAATACCGATAAATCGTTATCCTTCAAATCGTCAGCAACGCCTGATGATTCTGCATGAATAAACATTTTCACTTTCTTGTATGATCTAAGATCAAGTTCAAGATTTTTGAATGCTGCTCGTGCATCGCCATCTTCCAGATCACATACTTTCAGCGACAACGATTGCTCATTTAATCTTTGTAAAGTTGTTGATCCGATATTTGTTTCTTGCTCAATTCCCGGAGGGATAACATAAGGTACAGGAGTTCTATTTCCGTTTTCTTCAATACTCACGGCAGCGATATCAAATGTTCCTGAATTAGGATCACCCGGAATAATTTCACCTGCTGTATGTAAGTCATAAGCATATTTCCTCCACTCTCCACGTAAGAATTCCAATTTCGCAAAACGTAAAGTCATCGGCTCACTGAATCCGGTCATATACGTTCTGATAAAGCTGATCGTATTGAAGCCTTCAATATCTCCATACTTCGTAATATTCGGATTTGTTTGAATATCGCGAATTGGAATTTTAAATTGATACCATGTTACAGTAGTTGTTGATCCGTTAGGCAATGCAACATTACGCGTGATTTTATCAACGATAAAGTTTCTACCAACATCTAAGTCGCCTTGATGAATTGGAACATGATATTCGTAGAATTGCTCCGATGCTTCTTGGTTGAAATCCTTATTTACATCTTCTACATCAGGAATTGTTGTTGCCGATGTTGAATATGATTCTGTACTCTGATTTTCTGTAGGAGAGTTTCCATCAGGATTACTGTATTCTTTGTAACGATCGAGGATACTCTTTTGCGAATTATCGAAATCTGTACCGCGATAGTAATGATAGTTATCGGATGATGGATCGCTTAGTGCTGATTGGTACGCTACCGGTGATACTTGACTTGATAACTGTGATAGGTAATCTTGGAATACTGCTTGCTCTAATCCGTTTCTAACTCCGTCTAATCCGACGTCTTGATATTGACGTGCATCAGGATTGTTATCGAATGCGTAGATAATCGGTGGCTGTGTTTTCGGAGTGAATCCCCAAACAGTTTTGTTTGCTTGCGAGGTATCTCCAGTTGCAGGTAATCCGTTTTCATATTCCAGCTTACCATCTTTCAAGATATCCTCACTAATATTTCCTAAGTCGAAATAAAGTTCTCCACCGTTTACATTTTGGCTGTTACTGTTGAATGGATCCATCATCCAGAACTGAATGAATTCAATATTCGCAGCATCAAAATCTGTTGATTCTATTCGGCGCATTACACCTCCCCAGCGTGAAGCAGGATTATTTAATTTACCATCGGCGGCTACCCCAGCCGAGAATGGCGTTGGTAATACGTCGTAGTTATAAGGACCTCTTTCTTCAGGATAGAACGACATGTTCATCACAGGAAGAATTACTGTTTGTCCTTGAGGCGCTTCTTTATTCGGGAAGATTTCCTTCTCAGGAATTTGACGCACTAAATTGTTCGAAATATCATTCGATGTGATATGTGAAGGAGTTACTCCCGATTGATTACGATAGAACAATGGATCGATTATATACCACGAAAACTTCGCACGATTAAACCCATACGCACGTGTGACCGAATCTATCTTAGCTTCCGCAAAACGGCTTTGAGGTGTAGATGCTAATGTCCAAGCTCCTACATTCGATTTTAAATCAATTGTTGTTTGACTTCCTTCAAAATCGTCGATGTACGCAGTTCCGTTTTTGCCGATTGCTTTACTATTTCCCGGAATTAAATTCGCGAACTCCCCACTAACAGTGATGTTAGAAGGTGCTTTCGTTGAGATTCCCGGAAGCTTATCAATCATTTTCGTTAACCAACGAGATTCTTTCTTCCATGTCCCGTCAACGCCCCACATCGTATTTGCGATAGGCTCATCACCGAAGTTTACCTTCTGAGTAATCGGTCGTTCGTTGAGGCGCATGATAGTACCACCTAATACGAAATCTTTATTCACCACATAATCAAATCGTGATCCGAATAGTGTTTTCGATTGGATACTGAAAAGTGAATTACTCTCGAGAGAAATGTTGATTGCCGTTCCGGAGTTCAAAATACTCTGGTTGATGATCTTAACGCGTCCTAAATTATAATCAACGGTGTAATCGACATTCTCAGTTAACGGAATTCCTCCGGCAGTTACTTTCACCGATCCCTCCGGAATATTCATTTGATTCAAAGGAATATCTGATCCGTATTTACTCGAGTAACTTCCCTTTAGGCTGAATTTATTTTTCTCAGGTTGTTGTAATGCCACAGTTTTTGTAGAGTCATACAAAACATCATATGCATACACATCGGCATTTGTCTGACTCGCAAATTGGCTTCTCAAATATCCACTGAATGGTTCACGTACAGGGAAGATAATTCGTCCGCTATTACTGTTGATGGTTACACCTTCAATGAAATCGTATTCACCATCGGGACGAGGATCATTATTGCTATTTAATTTATCGAGGCTGAAGAAACGATTCAAAGGACGAGCATAAACATTAGGTTCGTTTGTTCCTACAGGAAGATAATTGATTCTATTTCCGATTGTATCAACGTAGTAAAGGACATCTAATTTGAAATCCTTTTTATCGATTTGAAATCCACCTAAAGCATAGATGTTTTTCATCATCAAATCCCATGTCGGAAGTTTAGTATTCGTAACACGAGCTTTCAACAATTTCATCACTAACACCTTTGGAGGTTCAACTCCTGATGTAGTAAGTTCTCCCACACGATAAACTTTGTTTCCAACTGTATATTCGTAAGCTACTCCTAAAACTTCATTGCTGTTCAATGATTGATTGAGGGAGATATAACCTAGTCGAGAATTGAAGGTATATTCATTAGGATTCAACTTACGCGCATTCTGAACAACTTCATAATCGCGTGATGAACTTAAACTTGGAACCGACGACATTGTATTTTGCACAGATCCAACATCACGTAATGAAGGATAGTTCGTCAATAAGTTCGCGTATAAACTGTTTGCTGAATCTGAAGGATATGGATCGTTAAAAGGAGCTGCATTGTTGATTAAGCCCGGGTCCGAAACATTATAAAAATTCGATTCTCCCAAATCCATCAAACCTAAAATGGTTCTTGTATTATCGGTAGAGTTGTTTTTGTTAGTTACCCAAACTTCAATACGGGTAATATTCACTGTAGAGTTAATGAAGGGAAGATCCTTTAAAGCTTTATCGTAATTATCTTTGAAATAATTTCCGATGAAGTAGTGTTTATTAGCTTCATACTGATCGGCAGAAATATCGAAAGGAGTAGTTGTTGCTCCGCCTTTTACTTCAATGTTAGATGCTTTACCTTTTTGTTGTGATAGGATAGACGTCACCGTTAGTCGGCCAAATTTCAATTGCGTTTTTAATCCGAATAAACTTTGACTACCTTGAATCAACTGACTATTGAGAGGTAATGCTACGTTACCCGCTTCTATTTTCTGAATGATTTCATCTTCGTATCCTGTGTACTCTAACTTGATTTGATTTTCGAAATCGAAACTGGCTTCTGTATTGTAGTTGGTAGTAATCTTTAATTTCTCTCCGATATTACCAATCACATTCATCTGAATTTTCTCTTTGAAATCGAATGTGGTATTCTTACGTTGACGTTCAGGTAAAGTAGGATTATCGTATTTACTGACGTTTAATCCGAAACTCAATGAAGCAGATCCTTGAGGACGAATATCGATTGTGTTTCCTCCAAAAATTCTGTTGAAAGCTTCTCCACCTACATAAAGACGAGGAGAGAATCCTGATTTACGTTGCGTTAAACTTTCTTCATTTGCTTTTTTCTTCCAGTAATCTTTCGTGCTATTTTTAAATTGTGATTCTTTAAACTCTTCAAAAGTCATGTAACTGGGACTTCTAAAAAACTGGTCTCCCATTTTTTCATTGATATCATACTGACGCTCATCAGGATCATATTCAATGGTAGTTTTAATGTTCGAAGGGGTATTCAAATACAAAGGGCTCTCAGGATTTTGAGAGCTATAAGGATCAGCATAACGATCTTTGAATGGATAGGGAAGATTTACATTCCCGGGCGCGTTGGTAGTCGGAGTATCTAGAGGGGCAACAAATGTTGGGAATTCTGCATGCAGCTTCCCCGGACTATTTGCCCATACGAGCGTAAACAACGATAATACACCTAGCGTAAGGAGAGAATATGAGCGGAAATTTTTCAACTTGTTCTAAGAAGGTCGGTTAATCAGGTAATAAGGGGTCTAAAATAGCACAAATGAGTCAATAGAGAGCTATCGAAATGGCCTTCGATCCCTCTATTTTTCACTTTTTTTTCAATATCGATTTACAGGTAGCTCAAAGCCACTTTAATCAGATCTTCCACTCTGGCTTCTGCTCCTGCACTTTTCTGAGCCAGCATTAATGCTTTTTCAGCGTTAACGCGGGCAAAACCCAATGTTAACAAAGCACTTAACGCTTCTTCGCGGGCTGTATTGTGTATTCCCGGAATAGAAGTTGCCGATGCAGTTTGACCTTTATTGATTTTATCTTGTAAATCGAGCACGATTCTTTGTGCCGTTTTAGTTCCTATTCCTTTTACTTTTTGCAACGTTACTGCATCCCCTTTCGAGATAACAGAACGCAGCTGATCAGGCGTTAATGACGACTGAATTATTCGCGCCGTCGTGGCTCCTACTCCATTGACATTCAATAATTCACGAAACATATAACGCTCGTCTTCATCACAAAACCCGAACAGCAAATGTGCATCTTCACGCACCACTTGATGCGCAAAAAGCTTCACATTTGTGGCCTCTTTTATTGCCGAGAATGTATATAGGGAGATTTGTAAATGATAGCCCACTCCTCCACAATCAACCGTAACATGGGTAGGTGTCAGAGCGGCGATTTTGCCATTAAAATAATCGTACATATTTGCAAAAATAAAGATGTTTCTCGAATGACGATGTTTTTGACAATTAAATGATTAACAGATAAAAATCAACTGTAATTATATTGTTTCATTTGCTTTATTTGCCTTCATGAATTTCATAAGGGTTTTAGCTTTTTTATTATTAAGTATTTCAGTCCAGGCTCAAAATATTTTGAGTAATCCGGGGTTTGAATTATATAGCCAATGCCCTGTAAATCAGAGCCAAATAATGTATTGCCAGAAGTGGGATTCGGCAGTAGGCACGGCTGATTTTTATACTTGCGGATATTATGCCCCCAGCACTATCGGCCCATACGGGATTCCTGCAACCGGCAACGGGTGCATCGGATTGGTAGCTTCTCCGCCATACAGCTTCGATCCAACAAACTGGTATGGTGAAGCCATAAAGACCGACTTGCCAAATACTTTAATTCCCGGAGAGAAATACGAGTTAAAAATTGATGCTATGATTAATCCAATGGGGGGACCCGGACCGACTCTTGATTGCTTTAGCCTCGGATTTTTCTTCATGAAAAAAAGCAATCAAATCACTTTCCCTATTCATGGCTTAGTAAACATATACCCTCAGATTACAATAGCAATCAACGAGCTGCAATCAGGTAATTATCAAACATTTATTCGATCTTTTACTGTCGATAGCTGCTATGACCAAATGTATATCGGAATGTTTTGCAATGCAAATACAACATCAGCACCTTGCATCCAATCCGGCGATATGGAATATGTCGATATCGATAATGTTTCGATGGTCAAAACCCAAAACGCTCCCCCAATATTTCAGGGCTTTGAAGCTTCGGAGTTAAGAATTTGTGCCGGTGATTCTATCTCAATAAGTGATACTTCGAGTGCCTCTAATTACAGTTGGAAATGGAGATTCGATGGAGCTTTGAATTCTTCAGGAAATCAAAAAACAGAGAACGAAATCATCTACCCTAACCCCGGAGCATTTGACGTTGAGCTTATTACAACACGCGAATGTAGCATCGATACGATATTAAAGAAGGACTATATCGAAGTTTCCGAACTGCCCTTGGTTACCATTTTATCAGATTCAACAATTCAATGCACAGGAGAACCTAAGACTCTTTTTGCCCAAAGCAACGATGATATTTTTTGGGAAAACGGTGGGACAGGTAATTTCAGAATCATAAAAAGCGAGGGGCTGTATATTGCTCAATCAACTAACCAATGCGGAACCTCTATTGATAGCATTAATGTCATTTATGAGAAATGTGATTGCAATGTTTATTTACCGAACAGCTTTAGTCCGAACGACGACCAAACCAACGATTTTTATTCTATATATTATAACTGTGTTATTGAAAATTCATCACTAATTATTGTCAATCGTTGGGGCGAAATTATTTTCAAAGGAGATGAACCCAATCAAAAATGGGATGGAAAATTTAATGGCAGTGATTGCGAAGAAGGGATCTATGCTGCACTACTAAAATACAAGGGTTACAGCAACGGATTATTGAAACAACATTCAATAAAACAAGCTATAACCCTTGTAAGATAAAATTAAATTATGCGTTTACCGATTCCGGCTTTACATCATTATTTGGAACACGAGATTGAGCATCAACGACGGCAATAGTAACCATGTTTACAATTTCACGAACGGAAGAGCCCAGCTGTAGGATATGCACAGGCTTTTTCATTCCTAAAAGTACCGGTCCGATAGCTTCCGCAGCACCCACTGTTTGCAATAATTTATAAGCAATATTTCCAGAATCAAGGTTAGGGAATATTAATGTATTCACTCCACCTTCAGCTAAATCACTGAACGGGAAATTATCTTTAAGTAGATGTTGATTAAATGCGAAGTTCGCTTGAATCTCACCATCAACAATTAGATCAGGGTACTTAGCATGAAGAATCTCAACTGCCTTTCTCATTTTTATTGCACTTTCGGTATTTGATGATCCGAAATTCGAATAAGAAAGCAATCCGATGCGAGGCACAATATTGAACTGACGAACAGCATCGGCAGTAAGTAAAGTAATTTCTACTAATTCTTCAACTGTAGGATTAATATTAATAGTAGTGTCGGCAAAGAAAACAGGTCCATCTTTTGTAATCATGATGTACATACCTGCTACTTTCGAAGTTGCGCTTTTCGTGCCGATCACGCGTAATGCAGGCTTGATAGTCTCAGTATAGTTACGTGTAAGTCCGCTAATCATCGCGTCAGCTTGTCCCGTTTCAACCATCATTGCGCCATAGTAATTACGCTCTTGCATAATCTTGCGCGACTCATATAAAGTAAATCCTCTACGCTTACGCTTTTCAAAGAATTTCTCAGCGAAATCGTGTAACATATCGGCCTCTTCACGAGGATCGATAATTGCAATGTCGTTTAGGCGAAGATTATGTTCTTTAATGAGTGCTTCAATTTTCGTCTTATTTCCGAGTAGGATTGGCTTAGCAATTCCTTCTTCACTTACAATCTGAGCAGCTTTTAAAATCTTATATGTATCTGCTTCAGCAAAAACGATACGCTTAGGATTTTGTTTAGCCTTGCTCGTGATAACACGAATAAGTTTATTATCGAGGCCCAGACGTTTTTTCAACTCACTTTCGTAGGCTGTCCAGTTAGTAATTGGCTTCAACGCAACACCCGAATCGATTGCGGCTTTCGCAACGGCAGGAGAAATTGTATGAATTAAACGTGGATCGAGTGGTTTCGGAATAATATATTCTTTACCAAACGAAATATTTCTCTTGTTATAAGCCAAATTTACGATCTCAGGAACGGGTTCTTTAGCCAGTTGAGCGATTGCATAAACGGCTGCTAACTTCATGGCCTCATTAATCTGTGTAGCTCTAACATCGAGTGCTCCTCTGAAAATAAAAGGGAAACCGATTACATTATTCACCTGATTAGGATAATCGGAGCGACCAGTAGCCATAATTACGTCTGCGCGAGCGGCAAGAGCATCTTCATACTTAATTTCAGGATCGGGGTTGGCCATGGCAAAAACGATAGGATCTGCCGCCATCGTTTTAAGATCTTCACCCTTCAGGATATTTCCTTTTGAAAGACCTACAAAGACATCAGCACCAACCATTGCCTCTTCGAGAGTATTGATATTGCGCTTCGTCGCGAAACGAATCTTGTGGATATCGAGATTGTCACGGTCGGTTCGAATCACCCCATGACTATCAAGCATTACGATATTCTCGAGTTTTGCACCTAAAGAAACAAACAACGTAGTACAAGAAATTGCAGATGCACCGGCACCATTCACTACTATTTTAACATCTTCTATTTTCTTTCCGGCAATTTCCAATGCATTGATAAGTGCAGCTCCCGAAATAATGGCGGTACCATGTTGATCATCGTGCATGATAGGAATTTTCAACTCAGCCTTCAAACGTTTTTCGATCTCGAAGCATTCAGGAGCTTTAATATCCTCGAGGTTAATTCCCCCGAACGTTGGAGAAATAGCTTTCACGGTTTTCACGAAATCGTCGACATTAGTTTGATCGATTTCGATATCAAATACGTCGATATCAGCAAAGATTTTAAATAACAATCCTTTACCTTCCATAACAGGCTTTGAAGCCATAGGACCAATATTACCGAGACCCAATACGGCAGTACCGTTAGAAATTACAGCTACAAGATTACCTTTTGCGGTATACTTATAAATGTCATCAGGGTTCTTTTCAATTTCAAGGCAAGGAGCAGCAACACCGGGAGAATAAGCTAATGCTAAGTCGCGCTGAGTGCTGTAAGGTTTACTTGGGATAACTTCTATTTTCCCCGGGCGGCCGGCTTCGTGGTAATCGAGGGCCTCTTGATTAAAATCTGGCATAACTTCTTCACATTTACTATTAAGGATTACGAAGATACAAAAACGCTAAGAAGAATATTTAGCAATACTCAGAACAAACTATGATCTTAATTAGAAATCTAAATAAAAAAGGCCGACGGTAAGGTCGGCCTTTCAACAAATAATTTGATGTATTATCTATGAGCAACAACTAGTTTGTAGCTGTTTTTCACTTTATTGTTACTTACATAAGAAGCGAAATAAACACCTGATTTAAGATCAGAAGTACTTACAACCAAGCTGCCATTTTTACCTGTTACATCCATAGTTTTTACCAATGAACCAAGCATGTTATAAACTAAAAGCTTATCGCCGCTATTGTCGTTTTGTAAATTGTAAGCAAAAACAGTGAACTGATCTGCAGGGTTACGAAGAGGACGAGACATACCGAAAGATTCAGCGTTCTCATTTAATCCTACAGTGCAGAATGCGAAATTCAAAGTTAATGCAACGCTATCTGAAGGATTGTCGAGATCATAAAAATTATACTTTATTGAAGCAGTTCCACAGTTACCGTTTGGAAGCACATCAGCCTTGAATGAAGTGTTTTGAGCTCCCGCATTTATTACTGTATTGTAAGAAGTTACAGCAGTTCCCGGAGGGTTGCAATAAATACCGAAACAGAATAATTCATCCATTCCTGCAGGCAGGTTGATGATTGTTCTTTCAACTTGAACATTAATCGGACTTACGCTGTTATTTTGAATTTTAGCGAAAGACTCAAGAGTAGTTTGGTTACCCGGGTCAGACACTGTTAATACATAGTTTGAAGCCGACAGACTTTGAGCCTGAGCAGCACCAAAAAACGCAAGAAACATAGAAACTAAGAGTAATTGTTTTTTCATCTAGGCAATATAAAGTTGTTTGGAATAGTAAAAATAGCAATAAACTTGTTCGAACACAAACATAAAATCAAAAAATTCGAAGGAAATCTGTAAATACAAATTCCAAAATCAACTTTTAAATCCTTATACACAGAATATGAATGCGTTACAAATATCACACAATGACTGAACTTCGAAAAATCCACCTTTGGACTTTTCGAAGATTTCTTCATCATTTCATCCAAAATAACCGCTTTTTTGACATCCTTCATTCCGCAGGAAATTATACTTGCCGAATAAAGGAATTTAAGTATTTTTAACGACCCTAATTTCCTGAAAAATGGTTGCCCGCTCAAACGAACATTCTCAGTTTACTGATTAATCAACCATTAGAAAACGGAACCACCCGTTTCATCATGAAAAATTCAGGTTAGTCACAAATTAAGGTATAACTATTGATATGCACTTGCCTGTATGACAAATGTGAAGCATTTGCATTAAAACTATTCAGCCCTTTCACAAAAAAACTCAAACAATTACCAATGAAAAAATTAGCGTTAGCAGTTGCATTATTAATCGGAAGCACATCTTTGTTTGCTCAAACAGGAACGAAATCGGATGTACCTGCAGCAAACATCAAATCACTAGACGGAAAAGCGTTTAACACGGCTACAATAAATAATGACGGAAAGCCATTCATCATTGATTTTTGGGCTACATGGTGCAAGCCTTGCGTTTCAGAATTAAATGCTATCAACGATGATTATTCAGACTGGGCAGAAGAGACAGGAGTAAAAGTTTATGCGGTTTCGATTGACGATAGCAGAACGATGAATTCAGTTGCTCCATTTGTGGCAGGAAAAGGATGGGATTATACTATTTTACTTGACCCTAACGGCGATTTTAAACGCGCAATGGGAGTTAATGTAATTCCGCATACATTCTTATTCGACGGAAAAGGAAAATTAGTAAGCCAACACAACAATTATTCGCCCGGCGACGAAGACCGTCTTTACGAAGAAATCAAAAAGCTAACAGGAAAATAATTTCCCGTTTTGCAATCAAATACAATCAGGGAACTCAGCTTATTTAGTTCCCTGATTTATTTTAACAAAAAAGACCTACTAACCTTTATGAATAAATCTACTCTAAAATACTTACTATTTAGTGCCGTTATTACTTGCTTTGCGAATACAGCAAAAGGTCAGCAAGCACCAAACATGTCGAATATTTCCGGCAACTTCGAAATCAACTCTCAGTATTATATTAAAGACAGTTTGATTGATGCTCCTGAAGTTCCCGAGAAAGTTTTAAGCAACGGATTCATGAATTTGAATTTTGATTACGGCAACTTCAAAGCAGGAATTCGTTATGAAAGTTACTTAAACGTTCTTCAAGGATTTGATCCGAATTACAAAGGAAGCGGAATCACTTATCGTTATGCAAGCTTTACGAATGATGGTATAACAATAACTGCAGGAAATTTCTACGATCAATTTGGTAGCGGACTAATCTTCAGAAGTTATGAAGAACGTGCGTTAGGAGTTGACAATGCAATGGACGGACTTCATGTTAGATATACTCCTATTAAAGGAATGACATTGAAAGGATTTATTGCTGAGCAAAGAAATTATTTTTCAAAAGGCCCGGGTATTGTAAGAGGCTTTGATGGTGATTTACAACTTAACGATTTGCTTCCGGGATGGGAAGCTAAAAAACTTCGTATAGGCCTAGGCGGTAGTTTTGTAAGCAAGTACCAGAAAGATGATAGTCCTTCACGTATATTACCTGAAAACGTAGGTGCATATGCCGGAAGAACAACTATTGCTTACGGCAGCGTTTCATTTGATGCAGAATATGCTTACAAAATCAACGACCCCTCAATTGTAAATAAGTTCATTTACAAAAATGGTGAAGCGTTATTGATGAATTTATCATACGCTAAAAAAGGAATGGGCGCTAAAGTTTCTGCAAAACGAATTGATAACATGAACTATCGTTCAGATCGTGGAGCAACAGGAAACAGCTTATCGATTAATTATCTTCCTGCAATCAACAAACAACTTACCTATAGACTTAGCACCCTCTATCCATTCGCCACTCAACCAAACGGAGAAATGGGAATTTCGGGAGAATTCTATTATAACTTTAAGTCGGGAACACCTCTAGGCGGAAAATACGGAACTATGATCAGCTTAAGCGGATCAGCAATCAGCGATATTCAACGCGGACCGGTTTCTAATGATACGTTAGGATATACTTCGGATTTCTTTTCAATCGGAGAAAACAGATATTACCAAGACGCTACTGTTGAGATCAATAAAAAGCTAAGCAAGAAAGATAAATTAATTTTAACGTACATCTATCAAGTATACGACAAAGATGTAATTGAAGGGAAGATTGGTGAGCCCCAAGTAACTGCACATATCGGAGTAATTGATTACACGCATAAATTCAATAGCAAGCATAGTGTGCGCACCGAACTTCAACATTTGATGACAGATGAAGACAAGAAAAACTGGGCTATGGCGTTAGTAGAATACAGCTACGCACCACACTGGACAATAGCAGTATTCGACGAATGGAATTATGGCAACAAAGATGAACATCACCGTTTCCATTATTACAATGCCAGCTTAGCATATAACAAAGGAGCAACAAGAATCAGTTTAGCTTATGCACGTCAGAGAGCAGGATTATTATGCGTTGGCGGAGTATGCCGATTTGTTCCTGCGAGCAACGGATTTAACGTAACAATTACAAGCAGATTTTAAAAGATCAAAAAGCGAAAATGAAAAATATACTATCAAAATTAGTGTTGGCAACAGGCATTGCTTTAATGCTTGGAAGTATTGGTTGCGATAAAGTTGAAGGACCTTACGGAGTAAAAAGCTCAACGGGCGGAACAGACACTACCGATACAATTGTCAGAAAAGTATTGCTTGAAGATTTCACGGGACATACCTGCCAAGCTTGTCCTGCTTCACATGCAGAAGCACAACGTCTTAAAGCTATTTATGGTGACCGACTTATCATTATGGGCGTTCATGCAGGATTCTTTGCAAAACCACAACCATCTTATAATCCTCCATTCCCTGCTGATTTCAGAACTCAAGTAGCTACTGATATTGCAACCGATTTCAACGTAATCAATTTACCTTTCCCTAAAGGCATGGTAAACAGATTATACGATTCAGGAACAGGAGTTCAGAAAATACTCGAATACGCTGACTGGGAAGTTAACGTAGACACAATGCTACAACGGGCAGCTGATGCAGGTTTAGATATCACAAATAGCTTTTCGTCCGGCGATAGTATGATGACGGCTACGATAAGTGTTACCATGGTAAACAATTATAGCAACCAATTAAACTTAGCAGTATATTTTGTAGAAGATAGTATTGTTAGTCCACAGAAAGATGGAACAAATAATATAATGAACTACGTACACCGCCACATGTTACGCGGAACCTTTAACGGAACATACGGAGAAAGTGTAGGAACGGGATTGACATCAGGACAAGAAGTAACAAAAACATATTCTACTAAATTAACACCAACAGATGCTGTAGTTAACCAAGTATATGTATATGCACTTTTATTCGACAATGTAACTAAACAAATAGTACAAGTAGAAGAAAAGAAGCTGATACCGTAAAATAATTCACAATTTCAGGAAGCCCCGTTCATACTATGAGCGGGGCTTTTTATTTCTATATATTAACAAAAAGCTGTTAATAGCTAACCGTTTGCAAACGGATAAAATATTAATTAGGGTTATATATTTGTCCTGTTCAAATACGCTTTTCATTTCTAATTTTATACATAAACACTATGCTTCAAAGACAACAAATAGGCCAAGCGCCTTAAGACTAAAAAAACTCAACTTTATTAACCGGGAGGTTAATAAAGGAAAGCAGTCGCGGCTCAACAGCGAAAAAACTCATACTTCATAAAACCCCTTTTCTAAAACTTAATTTAAAATGAAAAAAATCATCGCATTAACCCTATTAATTGCTTGTGCATTAACAAGTTTCACAAAAGCGGAAAGCCCAATCAACACAAAAGAAGCACATTTCCGTCCAATTAAAGTATCCTTCCTAATTGCTTCTCGAAAACAGAACTGCGAAGCAGGGATTGGAATTTGCAAATTCACTTTAGAATCAGATATCGGAGTACGTACTTCCGGCCTAACGGTAAGCGCAACACCTGCATATGCTAAAACACAATTAGCTCTAGAAATACAAAAAGGAGAAATGGGTGCAGGTGCATTATCAGCAATGAAAGGAATAACATCATTCCCTATCGAAGAAAACTTTGTAATTCCTTATGAAATAGCCAAGTCCTTTGGTGCTACTTCAGATGTAACAGTATTGATGGGCAAGTATTCCATCAGAGAAACATCTACAACATATACAATTGTACTTAACTGTAGATAATC
>JAKPPP010000021.1 GCA_029547265.1 Bacteroidota bacterium | reverse complement strand
AGCAGAAATCAATTTAGTACCTGTACTTTTTCCGATACCGATCTTAGCATATTCATCGCCTCCCATTTTAATGATAGGAACTACGGCCATGATACTTTCAACGTTATTCACTACGGTAGGACGTTCCCACAATCCTTTGATGGCAGGGAATGGAGGTTTGATACGCGGATTACCACGTTTCCCCTCTAGAGATTCGATTAGTGCAGTTTCTTCTCCGCAGATATAAGCTCCTGCACCGCAATGAACATAAAGATCGAAATCGTATCCGCTGCCCATGATATTCTTACCTAGCAATCCTGCTTCATAAGCCTCATCGATTGCACGTTGAAGGATATGAAAAACATACATCATTTCACCGCGGATATAGATATAAGAAGAATGTGCACCTAAGGCAAAACTTCCGATAGCCATACCTTCGATAAGAAGATGAGGAATACGCTCCATCATGTAGCGATCTTTAAAAGTTCCCGGCTCCGACTCATCGGCATTACAAACCAAGTGACGAGGCACACCTTCCGGTTTTGCCAAGAAACTCCATTTCATTCCCGTAGGGAAACCTGCACCTCCACGACCACGAAGTCCGGATTTTTTCACCTCTTCAACAATCGCATCAGATGTCATGCCCAACGCTTTCTTCAAAGTCTCGTAACCGCCTTGTTGACGATATACACTCAGACTTTGAATGCCCGGTACATTTATATTTTCGGTTAGTAATTTACGTCCCATATCAAACGATTAACTCCTTTTTTTTGAAGGATATTAATTATGCTTTAATTTCTTTTTTCGACCAATGTGAAATTGGCTCAGTAACTGTTGCTCTGCACTCATCAAGAATTTGATCAACTTTATTAAGCGTTAAATTCTCGTGGTACTTCTCTCCTATCTGCATCATTGGTGCTGTTCCGCACGACGCTAAACATTCTGCAGTTTTCAGAGTAAACATTCCGTCAGCAGTTGTTTGGCCTTCTTTAATGTCTAACTTTTTCTCGAGGTATTTCACTAAATCTTCTGCTCCCATCAACCAACAAGGACCGGTGCGACAAACTTCGATTACGCACTTGCCTACAGGCTTCAAGTTAAACATCGTATAGAATGAGGCTACTTCATATACTTCGATGGAAGTAATATTTAACAAAGAAGCTACATAATCCATCACAGGAGCACTTAGCCAACCGTTGAACTCAGCTTGCGCAACATGCAAAATCGGAATCAAAGCCGACTTCTGCTTCCCTTCAGGATAACGTTTTATAATTTTCTGCACTAATGCGTATGCATCATCGCTGAACTTTATTTCTTTATCTGCACTCATAGAATAATCTTTTTCTATTAAAACTCTATTAATACTTACGCGTCTAATTCACCCGCAATTACATTCATTGAACTCATGGTTAAGATGGCATCACTTAAGAATGCGCCTTTCACCATTTCAGGGTATGCTTGATAATAAATGAAGCAAGGGCGACGGAAATGCAAACGATAAGGTGTTCTTCCGCCGTCGCTAATCAAATAAAATCCTAACTCTCCATTTCCTCCTTCTACACTATGGTACACTTCACCTTTCGGCATTTGTGTTTCGCCCATAATAATTTTGAAGTGCCAGATAAGGCCTTCCATTGTATTATATACTTCGTCTTTTTCAGGCAAGAAATATTCAGGAACATCAGCATGGAAAGATGTTTTATCGTCGAGACGATCTAACTTTTCCATTGCTTGCTTGATGATACTCATACTTTGCCACATTTCATTTTCACGAACCATAAAGCGGTCGTAAGTATCGCCATTCGTTCCGATAGGCACAATAAAATCGAAATCTTGGTAAGAAGAATATGGGTTCATTACACGAACATCATAATCAACTCCAGCGGCTCTTAAATTCGGACCGGTAAATCCGTAAGCTAGTGCGCGGTCAGCTGAAATTGGTCCGCATTTTATAGTACGATCCATGAAGATGCGATTACGCACCAACAGGTTTTCAAATTCTTTTAATCCGCCCGGAAGATCTTTCAATAATCGCTCGATTTTCAACCAAGCTTTCTGCGAAAAATCGCGTTCTAATCCACCGATACGTCCGATGTTAGTTGTTAAACGTGCACCGCATAACTCTTCAAAGATTTCGTAGATGTCTTCTCTCCATTGGAAAACATAGAGGAAGCCTGTCATTGCTCCGCTATCTACACCGATTACCGAATTACAAATAATATGGTCGGCGATACGCGATAATTCCATGATGATAACACGGAGGTACTGCACACGCTTAGGGATTTCGATTCCCGCTAATTTCTCAGCAGTCATATGCCATCCCATATTATTAATAGGAGATGAGCAATAATTCATACGATCTGTAATCGGAGTTATTTGTCCGTAAGGGCGACGTTCCGCTAACTTTTCGAATGCCCTATGAATATAACCGATGGTAGGTTCAGCTTCAACGATCAGCTCACCATCCATCTTCATTACATTCTGAAAAATACCATGCGTTGCAGGGTGTGTAGGACCAAGATTCAGAGTAGTATACTCTTTCTCTTTTATAATTTCATTTGTAGTTGAATTCATGTTTTCTTCTGTAATGAAGCTGATTAACGACCGAACATTTTATCATCCTTATCGGCACGGAAAGGATCTTCGAGAGGGAATTCCTTTCTTAAAGGCCAACCTTCCAAAGAATCCATATTCAGAATTCTTTTCAATTTAGGATGTCCGTGGAAACGAAATCCGAAGAAATCGTACGCTTCACGTTCCATCCAATTAGCCGCAGGCCATATATCAGTGATAGTTTCGAAAACAGGCTCAGCATCGGCGGTAAACGTCTTTATTCTGATTCTGAAATTCGCAACCATATTATGTAGTTGATACATCACTCCGAATTGCTCCGCTTGATCAGGATAATGCAATCCGCACATAGTAGTTAAGAAATGACAATTCAGCTCTGCATCATCATGCAAAAACTTAATCACATCTTTAACACTTTTCTTGGCAACGGTAACTGTTAAGAAATCATAAAGCATCTCCGAAGAAATGATTTGATCACCGAACTGATTATTCAGTTTTTCAATTGCCAACTCTGCTGTAATATTCGACATAGTCAATTTTTCTATTCCTGAATTACACTATTCAATTCCGTAAGAAGCAAGTAATTCCAAGTACTCAGGCGACTCTCTTCTGCGTCGTGATTCATTTTGCACCAGCTCTTGAATCTTCAATACACCGTCTAAGATTTGCTCAGGACGAGGAGGACAACCCGGCACATAAACGTCAACAGGAATGATGCGATCAATTCCTTGTAAAACGCTATACGTATCGAAAATCCCACCTGTAGTAGCACAAGCACCAACAGCCAATACCCATTTCGGCTCAGCCATTTGCTCGTACACCTGACGTAAAACAGGACCCATTTTTTTAGAAATAGTACCCATCACCATCAACAAATCGGCTTGACGAGGAGAGAAACTCAAGCGCTCAGCACCAAAACGACCTAAATCGTATGTTGATGCCATAGTAGCCATGAACTCAATGCCGCAGCATGAAGTAGCGAACGGCAAAGGCCAAAGCGAGTTTTTACGCGCTAACCCTACCGCCTTATCGAGAGAAGTAGCCAGAAAACCCGGCCCTTCAAATCCATCTAATTTTTCAACTTTTTGTGACATGTCTTTTCGAATATCAGCAATATTACTCCCACTTAAGGGCACCTTTACGAATGATGTAAATTAAACCGAACACTAATAATCCTAGGAACACTAACATTTCACCAAATGCAGCCAAGCCATGCTTGCTCCATTCTGCAAAGTTCACTGCCCAAGGGTACATAAAGATTACTTCCACATCAAATAAAACAAACAAGATTGCAATGAGGAAATATTTAATGGAGAAAGGTAAACGGGAATTGCCTTGCGATTCAATTCCGCACTCAAATGCTTCTAACTTCACTTTCGATTTGTGCTTCGGCCCCATCCAATGAGTTGCGAACATCACAAACAAAACGAAACCGATTGCCACAACAAACATCATTGCTATTGGAAGGTAATCGACTGGAGTACTTAGTAATACCATTTTTTAGTGTTTTGAGAAGTGGTAACAACTCAAATGAAGAATAGTTACCGGTTGCGTGTGCGAAATTACGCTTTTTTAGATGCCAAAACAGTAAAAACAAGGTGATTTTCACTGAAAACAAAAGCTTCAATCACTTTATCTGTTTTATGTGCAATTTATAGTCTGAAAATTGCTTTAACAGGTTCCCTAAAAAGCTGTCATTCAAACCTATACAAAACGGCTAAATTGAGTAACATAATCGCAGATATTTTACTGAACATTGTCATTGACAAAACTCATTGAAAATCAGCATCTGTTTAACTTTTTGATTGCTTTTTTTAAACAAGCCTAAACAATATTGTGTATTCGACTGTTATCCTTTCGATTACTATGAAAAAGAAGGTTTTAATTATCGGATCAGGTTTAGGGGCATTAGCTACTGCATTGCGCTTGACATCAAAGGGTTATGAAGTGGAAATTGTTGAACGCTATCATCGTGCCGGTGGTCGATTAAATTTGATGGAAAAAGACGGTTTCTCGTTCGATTTAGGCCCTTCTTTCTTTAGTATGAGTTATGAATTTAAAGAACTTTTTGAGTCGTGCGGAATTGATAACCCTCTTAAAATCAGAGAGTTAAATCCACTTTATGCTGTTCACTTCGAAAACCGCGATAAGCCGTTTTTAATTTACAAAGATCTTCAAAAGTTGGCCAA
>JAKPPP010000400.1 GCA_029547265.1 Bacteroidota bacterium | reverse complement strand
ATTCAATATTGAAATTTGCATCTGTAATGATAACTGCATTTGAAGTAGTTCGAGCTACAGCTGATAATTTATTAAGTTCTTTAGCGAAGTAAAACTGCTCAGTAACATTTGTGAATGTAACTGCCACGCCGGACAATTTAGTTGATTGAGGTATGCGGAAAGGTTCAGCACTTAACGAAATCCAGCATACCGGGCAATCACTACGGAGAACTCCTAATACTACATTTCGAGCAGCGACTCCCGTTTTTAATGCTATTGATACAGGATGAGTTTCTGAAGTGACCGGCTCACCATTTTGATCGATTACTTCCCACTGCTTGCAAACCAATTCTTCGCCGGCTGCTTTTGAGTTAGTAAATCCAAGTATTTCTTCAGCACTTTTATTAAAAGCAATAATTTTTCCTGTATTATCGTGAATAACAACACCCTCCGACATTGCATTAATAACAGAACTATAAGTTAACTCACTTAAGTTTAATGCAGATTGAATAGCATCGCGCTTTATAGCATTTGCTATTATGGAAGCTGCGGATTTCAAGAAAGAAACTTCTGCTTTCTTCCATTGGCGGTGGGTTCTACATTCATCAAAACCAAAATATCCCCATAAATCATTATCAATTTTCACGGGAACAATAAGCAAAGACTTTATTTCTTGTCCATCGAGAATTCGTTGGGTAGCTTCCGGGAAACTTTCTATATCACCCATAACTACTTCACCATTTGCTAATGACTCAAAACAGTCTTTTACAGCATCATCCGAATAGCTCATATTCTGCATCTGCGGATTATTTATTTCCGCAGTTACTGTCCCATCGGTCCATTCATAACGTTGGCTCATGAAGAGACCATCAGCACCGTCATTTTTATGAGAGCGGAATACATAAACTCTATTAACATCAACAGCTCTACCGATTTGTTCAAGCAAATTAACTACAACAGCCTCTTGATCAGGTTCAGAATCTATTCGAACAGAAGTTACAGCGATCATATCGAGCAACTGCGAATATCGACTAATTTCGATTTCCGCCATTTTACGGTCTGTAATGTCTTGAGTAATTCCGGAATAAGTGCCTTTAGTATTACTATCAACAATTGGAGCTCCTTGACACAATATATACTTAGTTAGACCAGATGCAGTATTGATTCTATATTCAACCGAATAAGGAATATCTTGAGTTAACAAGCGATTTATACATCCTGATAATTCATCGACGTCATCAGGATGAATACAAGCGAAATAAGCATTATATAATTCATCACCCACCACCGATTTATCAAATTCAAATATTTTATAAATCTCACTTGTCCATACTAAAGTTTTAGTTGCTTTATTAAAGCTCCATGCACCTATTTTTCCAAGCTCGACCGCATGCTGCAACAAATTCGCATCATTTTGATGAGCAATTTGTGTTGATCGTAATTCAGTAATATCCTGACAAACACCTTGCATTTTTACGACACGACCATGTTCGTCTTTTTGAACGAATGCTCGACCTTTAATATATTTCACGTTATCAACATCAGCTATTACACGATGATTAGTTGTATATTCTGTACCATCTTGCATTGCTTTAGCCAATACTTTATCAAATCCACCTCGATCCTCTTCATGGATTTTCGACAAAAACATATTAAACAAAGCTTCACCTTTCACCTCAGGACTAATATTATATATTTTATACATATGATCAGTCCACGACAAATACGAAGTATTTACATCAAACTCCCAACCACCAATTTTACCTAGGTGACCAACATCTGAGATAATTTGATCACGTTTAAATATTCCCTCTTGATATTCTTTAATTTCAGTAATATCTTGAGTAAACCCGCGTAAATATTCAGGATTTCCATCTACATCGTGAATAACTTTCGAGGTACTACAGATCCAGTGAACTACACCATCAATAACAATTCGGTGATCATTTTTAAACGGCACACCGGCTTCTATTGCTTTTGCAAGAATTTTAGGCTGCACCTCCTTATCATCAACATGTAAAGAATTCAAATAAGCATAAAGCAACTCTTTACCTTTAACATTTCGATCTACATTAAAGATTTCATATAATTCATCGGACCAAATAACTTCTTTAGTCTTTATATTATATTCCCAAGCACCACCTCTACTAAGTTTCTCAGCAACTTTAAGAATTTCACGTAGTTTCTCCTCTTCGTCGCGAGCTTGTTTCAGATCGGTAATATCTTGAACTGAATAATACAAACGATCACTATAAGGAGAAGAAGCTATTGGGCCAGACTTAGCTCTATAAAAATTGGTAGTGCCTTTATGCGTAATAGAATATTCATACTCGTGTTCCTTGCCTGATTCACGGATAACTTTAACAGCATTAAAAAAGCCATCACTAATTTCGGCTGACATAATTTCGCGAATGTTCTTACCAATAAATTCTTCTGCGGGGAGGAGTAATTTTTCAGGCGAACTAGACCATACATTGTGAAAAATACCGTCGTCAGACATTAAGAAAACGATATCATCAATAGAAGAAATAACAGCATTTAACTGTACTTCATCTTCCTTAAGTTTAGTTATATCGATAAAGTTTCCATAAGTAGTTACAGAACCATCTTCCTCAAATTTATGGATAGCGGAAATTCGAATCCATATATCAGAATTTTTATCTTTATTAAAAATGCGGGTATCAACGATCCATTGGGAACGTTCATCTAAAGACTTCTTAAGAGAAGATTTCAATTTCTCAATATCTTCTTTATTTACAAACTCCCAAAGCAAATCGTAATTGTTTAAAAAAGGCTCAGAATCCTGTCCGAAGAAATCACGAAACTTCTTGCCCAAATAAACAAACTTACGTTCGCCACTAGGATTCATTACTGCTTTGTAAAGAACACCCGGCATAAGAGAAGATATTTCATTAATATCCTCCGTTTGTCGTTTTATTTGTTGTTCATTATTGTATTTATCGAGAAGAATTCCGGTGAGTTTTACGCCCCTCAATAACATTTCATATTCAAACTTAGATAACTCTCTCTCCTCACGTAGATAGCACCCAAAAGTACCTAACACCTCTCCCACTCTATTTAGAATAGGAAACGAGAAGCAAGCTTTAAACCCGGTAAGTAAAGTATAATCACGATAACCATCCCAATAAGTACTATTTAGAATGCTAGTTACCATTACCGGCTTTCGCAGGTAGGCAGCAGTACCGCAAGATCCCGTATTCATTTGAATTGGAATATCGCAAATTGTTGAACAATAATCCTCAGGAATACTTACCGTAGAAAACCAATCGAGTATCATTTCACCCGGGCGTTTCTTTGTTACATAACAAGTCATCGACTCAGAAATCGACTCAATCCCTGATAGCAAAGAGTAAAAAAGATCCTGAATATTTTGATAACGCAAAGCTTGTTCGAGCACTAAATTCTCGAGATCATCAATACGTTTAAATTTCCTTAAACGAGTAACATCTTTTACAAAGAAAGCGGCGCCACCCACTTGATTATCTTTCAATATTGGAGTAACGG
The DNA here is from genome assembly GCA_029547265.1 of Bacteroidota bacterium. GTDB lineage: Bacteria > Bacteroidota > Bacteroidia > AKYH767-A > OLB10 > CAINEC01. The sequence continues at coordinate 9,079 of JAKPPP010000400.1, read as the reverse complement.
TAACTTCAATATGAAACTCGTGATCATTAAGAACAACAGATGTCTCAATAAAGACATGTTCATTTTCATAAGCACGAGCTAAACAATCCTTAAATTCAACCAATAAGTCGGATGGTATGAATTTCGAAAACTGAATACCAGGTAAAAGATCGAGATTAAGCAATGATTTACATACGAGTGCAAACTGCGGATTAAACTCCACCAAAGTTGCTTTTTCATCCACCAAGAAAACACTATCCTTCGTATTTTCAAGAATTGTTTTCAGCGAAGCTGAATTTGTGAAATTATTTTTATTCAGAAATAAATCATCGATAGGCTGAATAAATCCGTAAAGTACTCCCTCCTCCTTCACCATGAGGTTTAGGAGAAATTTTGCAGGAACACCCATTACATTTATTAACCGAACAAAAAATCGGTCAGAGTTAATATTTTCATCTGAAACAGTAAGGAATCTGTTCTTAATTAATTCCCTATCATCATTAAAAATGAAACGTTCGATGTACTCGAGCATATTAATTGATGGGGTTAATTCTGTATGCCCCATTAGCGACAATCGACTCAAATGCGATTTATCGAGATGCATGATTAATGTGGAAATATTTAATTCCCAGCCACACATTAAATTAGTTCTATCCTCTGTAAAACTTGCCTGTAAATTATTACTTTGATCCATATCGGTAACGGATTTTTAGAGTTTATCAGGTCATGAAAATCGAACCAAACGAAAAATCAGATTTCCCTGCCTGAGGTTAAGATAAATATAAAACCTTAAACGGCAAATGAATTCAATAAAAAAAATAGTTTTCAACAACAAAAACGCTACTTTTCCTTTAAAACTCCGTTAATAAAAACCGAAGTATTGGAAATATTTCCATTAGCATCATATTCAAGCCATGATCCTTCTTTAATACCTTTTCTGTAATTACCCGTCTCTTGTAATTTACCATCGGGGTAATAAACTTTCACGACCCCGTCGGGTAGATCATTCTTATAGTTCATTTCAAGTATCCGTTTACCATCTTGGTTCATTTGAACATAGCTACCTTCTCGCTTTCCGTTTGCATAATACTTCACTTCGGCAATACTATCATTCTCATAAAAAACTGTCCATTTTCCTTCCGGATTTCCGGATTTATATCCTTCAATAGCTTTAATTTTTTCATTTTCATTGAAATACAGCCAAATACTATCTTTCTTTTGAAGCTTATAATTGCCTTTGGCCATTACTTTACCCGATTCGTAATAGCTAATTCCTTTACCTGATTTGCCATCTTTTGAATTCATAACTTCTGCTTTCAACTTCCCCGATTCATACCAAGTACGAGCTCGGCCAACCGGAATATTATTCATAAAAAAAGTTTCCGCGCAGAGAGTATCGGTGCGGTAGTACTTTTTCCAAATTCCTTGCTTACGGTCCGACAAATCAAGTCGATTGATGGTATCACCCTTGTAGACCTGAAACGACTTCCACTTCCCTCCTGCCTGAGCATCAGCGAAATAAGAAAGAAATAGTAAACTGCAAATAAGATAGATCCGGTACATGCTACAAATTTGGATAATTCCGATCAAATAAACGAAATCTTATCCCATTATTGTATAAAATCGGATTGAATGGTGCTTAAAAGAATTATGTTAACTTTGTTTTTATACAACCTGCGTATGTCCCGAAACTTCTACAAAAAGCTACTATTCACTCTAATTTCTCTCATCCCATTTTACACCTGCAGTTGCTTACAAGCGCAAACAATCAAAGGTGTTGTAAAAGACAAAGTTAACGGTGAGTTATTAATAGGTGCAACTGTAAACATAAAAGGAACCGGCATAGGAACAACGACCGATCTTGACGGAAAATTCAGTCTAGAAGCAAAATCGATTCCGGCTACTATCCTCATCACTTATGTTGGATATGTAACAAAGGAAATGGTCATTCAGGATGCTTCAATTTTACATACAATTCAACTGGCTTCCAACGAGACGATCTTAAAAGAAGTAAACGTAACCGATACCCGTTTAACTGAGAAGCAAAGAGAGTCGCCTTTAACGGTAGAAGCTTTAGACATTATCGCCATAAAGCAAACTCCTGCAGCCAACTTTTACGAGGGACTTGGAGCATTAAAAGGAGTTGATTTAACCTCTGCAAGTATTGGATTCAAAGTAATAAACACACGTGGATTTAACAGTACATCTCCGGTAAGATCATTGCAAGTTATTGATGGAGTAGATAACCAAGCTCCGGGATTAAACTTTTCACTTGGAAACTTCTTAGGATCATCAGAATTAGATGTATTAAAGGTAGACTTAGTGGTTGGAGCAAGCTCAGCGTTTTATGGGCCCAATGCATTTAACGGTGTTATTAGCATGACTACAAGAAGTCCGTTTGTAAAACCGGGATTCGAATTGTTAGTAAAAAGCGGAACGCGCGATTTATTAGAAACTGCGATGCGCTATGCTGTAATATTTAAAAACAAACAAGGGAAAGAAAAGTTAGGGATTAAGTTCAACGCTTGTGTTTTCAAAGCTAGAGATTGGGAAGCCAATAATTTATCGGCAACATTAGCATCGAAAGATAACGAAAAAAATCCCGGTGGTTATGATGCAGTAAATATTTATGGAGATGAATACTCCTCTCGTGGCGACTTCTCGCAACTACCTGCATCCTATCCGGGATTAGGAAGATTTTATCGTACAGGGTACGCAGAAAAAGACTTGGTTGATTACAACACTAAAAACATTAAGTTAAATGCAGCATTGCATTATAAAGTCGGTAAAGAATCAGAAATCATCGCATCATCAAACTTCGGAAACGGAACAACCGTTTACCAAGGTGATAATCGATATAGCTTAAAAGATATTTTGTTTTTCCAAAATAGATTAGAATTACGAAAGCCGAATAAATACTTTATCAGAGCCTATGTTACCAATGAAAATGCAGGAAATTCATATGATGCATTCTTCACCGCATTACTCTTACAAAAGGAAGCGAAGTCAGATAATTTCTGGTATAAAGATTATTTCAACAATTACGCATCTAATGTTCCGAAAATCAAAAATTTACCCGGCTATCCTCAAGCAAATCAATATCCCGATTACCAATCTTATTTAGCATCGATAAATCCGTTTTTATTAAACAACTATTACGACACATTATTGATGTATCATAATAGTGCTGAAGCTAATGCACAACTTGGGAATATATTAAATGCTACAAGCGATTATATTGCTCCAGGCACGTATGCTTTTGACACTGCTTTTGCCAATATCATCTCGAGAGAATCATATAGCCAGGGCGGATCGAAATTTTATGACAAGTCGGCCTTATATCATGTGCATGGTGAATACAAATTGGATTTAAAATTTGTTGAGCTTACTACCGGTGCGAATTACCGAAAATATACTCCTGATTCAAGAGGAACTATATTTGCTGACACAAACGGAAGAGTAATTACTAATTACGAGTGGGGTACATACGCCGGGATCGACAAAAAAATAATGTCGGAAAAGATCAAACTAAACGCTACTGTTCGTCTCGACAAAAACGAAAACTTCGGCTATCTGATTTCGCCTGCATTCAGTGGAGTTTATAGCCCGAATCAGAATCACACATTCAGAGTATCATATAGTTCAGCAATTAGAAATCCAACATTAGGCGATCAATATTTATTCTATAAAGTTGGGCGCGCTACGTTAATCGGAAATCTTAACGGATTCGATTCACTGGTTACTACTGAATCATTAATAAATGCTTATAGCACTCAAGTTTACGATACACTTGAATACTTCAATGTAGATCCTGTTAAACCTGAGAAAGTACAAACATTAGAAGTTGGATATCGCAATACTCTTTTCGGACATCTATACAGCGATTTTAATGCCTATTTTAGTCGTTACCGTGACTTTATAGGATATAAAATCGGTGCCGATATAAATGTAGTGACAACCCCTCCTCCCTTCTCATCGACAGAAATATTCCTGAATGATATTTATAGAGTTGCAACCAATTCAAAAGATGTTATCAATACATATGGAATCAGTTATGGGATCAACTATTTCTTCAAGAAATACTATACGGTTGCTGCAAACTGGTCGTTAAATATTCTCGATCGACGTGAATTGAAAATTGGTTCAAAGTCAGGATTCCCATTCTTTGGCTTCGACAAATCGCCTGAATCAACCGATCCTCTCATTCCTGCCTTTAACACACCAAGGAACAAGTATAATATTGGAATAAGCGGAAATGAAATTCAGAGTGCAATTGGTAACAATTGGGGCTTTAATATCAATTACAAATGGGTTGAAGGATTCCGGTTTGAAGGATCTCCTCAATTCACAGGAGATATTCCTAGTTACGGAATCGTAGATGCTCAAATCAACAAGAAATTCGTTGAATCGAAAACAACATTAAAAGTTGGAGCTACTAATATATTAAACAACGAACACTACGAAGTATTTGGAGGTCCGTTGGTAGGAAGAATGTTATACTTCCAATTATTGGTAGAGATAAACTAATTCGCCAAACTCTTAAACCGGATCAACATCAATTTGAACAATCAATTGATGATGATCCGGTATTTTTTTGAAATCGTTTATCGATTTTGTTAATTTTCGTTTTACGTCAGCAACGCTCAACGTCTTTTCAAGCTTAATCAATACCGTTCTCAAATAATAATTTCGGATACGCATAACCGTTGGTATTGTTGGTCCAAGGATACGTTTACCAAATGTCTTTTTTAACTCTTTCGTTAAAGCATCGGCCGACTTATCAATTTTATAAGGGTCTTTATGCTTCAAACGGAGTTCTATAAGACGAGTATATGGTGGAAAGCCGAACTTATACCTTTCAACCAATTCTTTCTCGTAAAAGCCTTTAAAATCGTGACGAATTACATGCTGCAGCACCCAATTACCGGGAACATAGGTTTGCAGTAGTACCGAACCCGTTTGATTCTTTCGTCCGGCTCTGCCGCTTACTTGCGACATCAATTGAAATCCGCGTTCATAAGAGCGAAAATCGGGAAAATGCAGCATAGAATCCGCATTCAGAATACCTACCAAATTTACTCGATCGAAATCGAGTCCTTTGGTAACCATTTGTGTCCCGACAAGAATATCAATATTACCCTCTTCAAATTCACCAAGAATACGTTGGTATCCCATTTTACTACGTGTGGTATCGTGGTCGAGGCGACCAATTTTCGCCTCCGGCAATAATATTTTAAGATCCTCTTCGATACGCTCGGTGCCGAAGCCGCGCATACGTATATCGTGCTCCCCACAAGTTCCACATTTAATCGGAATTGCAGCAACATAACCACAATAATGGCAGCGGAGTTCATTCTTCACTTTATGGTATGTAAGAGAAACATCACAATTCAAGCAAGTAGGCACCCATGAACAAGCATTACACTCGAGGAAAGGAGCAAATCCACGACGGTTTTGAAATAATATTACTTGATATCCATTAGCAAGCACTTCGGTAATTCTTTCGATAAGGCGAGCAGAGAAATTTCCATTCATCTCCTTACGCTTCACTGCACGTTTCAAATCGACTAGCTCGACCTCCGGCATTTCCAATCCTGCATGACGCTTATTAAGATTCACCAACGCATACTTCCCCGACAAAGCATTAAAATACGATTCGAGACAAGGTGTTGCAGATCCAAGCAACACATCAGCATCTTGTTGATTAGCAAGGACAACAGCCACATCACGACCATTATAACGAGGAGAAGGATCATCCTGCTTGTAGCTATGATCATGCTCCTCATCAACAATAACCAATCCTAATTTTGAAAAAGGAAGAAAGACTGAAGAACGAGCACCGATAACAATTCGAGCTGATGAATCAGACAAATTATCATCGAGAATTTTATTCCACACCTCTACCCTTTCATTCTCATTAAATCGGCTGTGGTACACTAATAATTTATTTCCGAAATGGCGCTGAAGGCGACGAATAATTTGAGTAGTAAGAGCAATTTCAGGCAAGAGATAAAGTACCTGTTTATTCTCACGTAATTTATCTTCGATGAGATGAATATATAATTCCGTTTTACCGGAAGAAGTAACTCCATGCAATAGAGTTACTTTTTTATTATCGAAAGCTTGTCGGATATCAGTTAATGCTTGCTCTTGATCGGGACTTAAAGATTTTGGCGGTACTACGTCACCGTTATACACCGGTAATCGATCAGCTTGTACGGAAGTCACCTGTAAAACCTTTTTCTTTTCAAGAGCAGCTAATACGGAAGAAGCTACATGAGCTTTCTTCAGAAGATAAGACTTAACAACATCTGTTTGTCCCAATTCACGAGTATGCTGATAAAATGCCAATAACAGATCAACCTGTTTAGGAGCTTTCTTCTCGATAGCGGCTATGACCTCTTCAACAGCTTTATCGTCGTTCCCCATATCGGGATGAAGAGAAACCATCTCTACGAAGCGAGGTTTATATTTATCATCGAGTGTTTCGAGAACTAAAACAACTTTCTTTTTTACCAGATTTCGCAAAACCGGCATCACAAACTTTATCGAAAGAATTTTAGAAATATCAGAAATAGTTAGTTCCGGTTTCAACTGAAGTGCTTCATAAATCAAGTACTCACGATCGGTGAGAGCTGAAGCATCACCATCGAACTCCTCATTAGGAACTATTACTGATTCACTCTGCAATCGAAGGGCGGAAGGCAAAGCAGCCGACATTACCTCACCGGGAAGCGCCAAATAATAGTCAGATATCCATTGCCACAAGCGAAACTGCTCATTATTCACGATAGGCTGATCATCGATAACACTTAGAATTTCTTTGGTAGTATAATTTGCCGGAGGTTGATTATGCAAATTAAAAACAATCGCTGCATAAACACGTTGTCGACCGAACTGTACAACCACACGTTGACCACGGCGAATCCCATCGCGTAAATTCTCCGGCACAGCATAAGTAAACAACTCAGGCAATGCCAAAGGGAGAATCACATCGGCATAAGAACAATCATCAGCACTTATCATGATTTATCGAGCCAACCTTTTTTCCAAAACACCAACAATTGAACAACTACAAGCGCTACCATAAACAACATAACACCGAAGTATCCGTAAGGAGAATACAACTCGGGCATATTGAGAGGAAGTGCTTTATTAGAAACAGGATCTACTGAAGCAAAATTCATTCCGTAGACACCAACAATAAAAGTTAAAGGAATAAATATTGTAGAAATAACGGCAAGCACTTTCATGATTTGATTCATGCGATTACTCACACTCGATAAATAAATATCCATCAACGAAGCAGTGATCTCCTTATAAGACTCAACAAGATCCATCACTTGAATAGTATGATCATAAGTATCCTTCAAATACAACTTAGTATTATCATTCATGAAAGAAGTTGAAGTACGAAGCAAGTCATTAATTTTATCGCGCTCGGCGAAAACTGTCCTACGCAGAATAATCAACTCACGTTTGATAGCCTGAATTTTTTGAAGTGAATCGCGATTCGGTTTATCGAACAACTCATCCTCGAGCTCATCGAGCTTTTCTCCTATTTGTTCGAGTAAAGGAAAATAAGTATCAACTATAGCATCGAGTAAAGAATAAGCCAAATAATCGACACCGGCTGAACGCATCAACCCCTTTCCTCCTCTCAATCGCGAACGAACGGGTTCAAAATAATCGTCGTAATGCTCTTGCATGCTTATAACGATGTTAGTCCCAATAAACAACGACAACTGATCATTCTTGAGCAATCCATCGCTACAACGACTAATTACTCTAGAAACAACAAATAAATGTTTGCTATGCTCCTCCATTTTGGGACGTTGGTAAGTATTCACCACATCCTCCATTTCCATCGCATGAATATCGAAATCGCTACAAAGCTGTTCCAACAAATTTCGGTTACCAAATCCTCGAACTTCAATCCAATGATTCAAATTTGGATATTGAGTTAATCGAGCATGTATATCGTTTAACGATTGAACAGGTAATTCGAGATGATGATCGAGGCCGTAAGAAGTAATATAAAGCTTTGGTTCACGAGCATCCTCTGCGGGATGGATAATACCCGGAGAAGAACCCGGAGGAGTTCTTTTATGCTTACGGATACGCAAACGAAGTGGAATTTTTGAAAGGCGGCTCGACATAGAGGAATCAAAATTAAAGTATTCGAGCTAATACCCATAAAAATCGGAAGAGAAAGAAACAGAAAGGTAGATGCAATTGTTTATCTCTTGTTTTAACCGAATAAATAGGGCAATTTTGCAGGACAAGAAAAAGTGTACAAATCTCGCACCAATTAGCCTAAATTGCTAAATACCAAACAATTACACTTATTGGCAAGATATAGGCCATTTTAAATCAAAAAATGAAAGACGGCAAAGCCTGGTTCGAATCGTGGTTTGACTCACCCTACTATCATATTCTCTACAAAGATAGAGACATGAAAGAAGCGGAAGAATTCATTGATCATTTAATAAACAGGCTCCATTTACCTTCAGAATCAAAGATATTAGATATGGGCTGCGGAAAAGGCAGGCATTCAGTGTATTTGAATCAAAAGGGCTATAAAATTACGGGGATAGATCTTTCAAAAGAAAACATCGCGTATTGCAAACAATTTGAAAATAGGAATTTGCAATTTTTCGAGCATGACATGAGAAGAATTTTCCGAACTAACTACTTCGACGCGGTAGTAAATTTATTTACAAGTTTCGGATATTTTGCGCAGCAACATCAGAACGAATTACCCATTTTAGCTGCAGCTAAAGGGTTAAACAAAGGCGGATATTTAGTGGTTGACTTTTTCAACTCACACAGTGTATTGAAGCATCTTCCACATGAATCGGTTAAAGAGGTGAACGGAATAAAATTCAACATTAAAAAGAAAATCGAAAACGATTTTATAATAAAAGACATTGAATTTGAAGACGACGGAAAGCATTTTTCATTCAGAGAAGAAGTAAGAGTTTTATTTTTGGAAGATTTTCATCAATTTTACATGCATGCGGGATTAGAGATAATCAGCATTTATGGAGACTACCATCTCAATGAATTTAAGATTGGAGAATCGCCTCGACTAATAATG
>JAKPPP010000395.1 GCA_029547265.1 Bacteroidota bacterium | reverse complement strand
AGCCATTGACCTCATTTTAAAAGAATCAATTGCAGAGCTTTCAGATGCAGAGAAAAAGAGTGTGGAATTGCCAGAGAATGCCAGTCCCGAAATCTTGAAGAAAGTAATGGAATCCTATGCAAAACTTAATAACCAGCTTGGCGTTGCCTTTTGTCTTGAGAAAATTAAGGACGGTATGACCGATAAACAATTGGGATTGGCCTATTGTCCCTGCTTCTGGCCTACCTTATAACAATCCAGCAGGACCAATTGGAGATTTAATTCCATGGACAATAACAAACAATTCATTGCCTCTTCCAATCGAATTAGTTGAATTCAAAGCAAAAGCAGAAGGAAAACGTGTTCGTTTAGATTGGACAACTGCGTCTGAAATAGATAATGATTACTTTACCGTAGAACGTTCAACAGATGTTAAAGAGTATAGCTATATAGATAGAGTAAGTTCATACTTGCATAACAGTAATATCATGTTAAATTATACTACGTATGATGAACATCCTTTATATGGATTACAATACTATCGCTTAAAACAAACAGATTTCAACGGTGAGTATACATACTCAGAACCACGAGCTGTTTGGTTTGGTTCACGTGCACCGTTTGATATTACAAATGTTTATGGTGAAGCTTCTTCTTCAAATAATATCAATGTTGACTTTATGTATAATAGTAATGAGCCGGTAACAGTTATTATTACGGATGCTGCCGGAAGACTATTGTTCAAAGAAGATAACGTTGCCGCAACTAAAGGCGAAAACAGTATTAAATTAAATAGCTCCTTGCCTCATGGTTTATACTTTATCTCACTGAAAAACAGTGATGATGTTGTGAGCCGCAAGTTTGTATACTAATTTTTAAAATCATTAAAAGAAAATCCCGATCACATTTGTGGTCGGGATTTTCTTTTATGATGATAGATGATAGATGATGATTGAACATCCCTAAATATGGTAGACCGTTTTAGTTATAAATTATAGGGCAAACAGGAGCCTTCTGGTCTTTGTGGGGTTATTTTTTTGAATCATTCAATGATAGAAATACAGGATGAAACATTTTCCCTCTTCCAACGCGCTGTAGCCGCGCGACGGCGCTGGCTTTTTCCTGAAGTGGAAGAATTTAGCCGCTGTAAATTTTTTAGCGGGAACGATTTAACTCCAACGGAAAGAAACAAACTCGCCTTGAATCGTCTCCTGCGTCGACGCTCCATGTCTCGGGCAGTGTTTCTTTCTATCGTTGTCGTTCTCATCGTTCTATCCGCAAAAATTTAAGGCGGACGATCCGCTTCGATTAAAGATTCGGATATACCGTTCGTCAATAACATTGTAGCTGGAAAAAGATGAGATTCGGTTCGAAATAGAGAATGAAGTCATCAAGAACAATCAATTTCAAAGGGAAGGGGGAATTATATCAGAAATGAATTTCAATTAAAGTTGGTCAACCTATATTAGGGACGTACATAGTATCATGCATCATGCATCTTGTATCTTGTATCTTGTATCTTGTATCATATATCTTGTATCATGTATCATATATCTTGTATCATGCATCCTTTATCAAATTAAGTATTTGTAAACGACTATTCTCATTCCTCGAACTTACCTTTGCACTTCATCATGAACTCGTTTTTTATCGGTTCGAAAATTATTTTACTATGCTTGTTAAAGCTTATGGAAGCGCACTAAATGGAGTGTCGGCTATCAATATTGTAATAGAAGTGCACATGACTAATGGCGTGAAAGTTTTTTTAGTCGGCTTACCCGATAATGCCATCAAAGAAAGTCAACAGCGAATCGAGGCTGCATTGAAAACGAATAACTATCGTTGGCCCGGGAAACGTATTGTGATCAATTTGGCTCCCGCCGATATACGGAAGGAAGGCTCTGCATACGATTTACCAATAGCTCTTTGTATTCTCTCGGCATCAGAACAAATAACGGCAACGAATTTTGATGATTATATCATTATGGGAGAACTTTCCCTCGACGGACATCTTCTCCCTATACGCGGTGCTTTACCTATTGCAGTTCAAGCGAAAAATGATGGATTTAAAGGAATTATTTTGCCCGAAGAAAATGCACGCGAAGCAGCGGTTGTTCAAGGACTCGAAGTTTACGGAATGAAAACATTACAAGAAGTGGTGAACTTCTTCGAAGGGCACTACGAATCGCAACTAACGGTGGTGGATATCCGAGAAGAGTTTGTGCGTGATCAGCAGGAAATTGAAATTGACTTTTCGGATGTGAAGGGACAAGAAAATATTAAGCGAGCATTAGAGATTGCAGCTGCCGGTGGACATAATGTAATTTTAATTGGTCCTCCGGGAGCAGGAAAAACAATGCTCGCCAAACGTCTTCCCACTATTCTTCCGCCTCTAACTTTAGAAGAATCACTCGAGACAACTAAGATTCATTCAGTTGCCGGTAAAGTTGCGAAGCATAGAGGAGTAATTACTACACGTCCTTTCCGATCACCGCATCATACCATCAGTGATATCGCATTGGTAGGAGGTGGAGGTAATCCGCAGCCGGGAGAAATTTCACTTGCTCACAACGGAGTATTATTCCTCGACGAGCTTCCGGAGTTTAAGCGCACAGTACTCGAAGTGATGCGTCAACCTTTAGAAGAAAGAAAAGTAACTATCTCTCGCGCGAAGTTTTCGGTTGAATATCCCGCCAGCTTTATGTTGGTGTCGAGTATGAATCCTTGTCCCTGTGGATTTTACAATCACCCCGAAAAAGAATGTGTATGTGCTCCCGGAGTAGTTCAAAAATACCTTAATCGCTTATCCGGACCATTGCTCGATCGCATCGACTTACATGTAGAAGTGATTCCCGTGCCTTTTAGCGAGCTTTCTAAAAGCAGACTCTCAGAGAATAGCAGCAGCATACGTGAACGCGTTGTAGGGGCTAGAATCATTCAAGAACGACGATTTGAAGGGATTGAAGGTGTTTACTGCAACGCGCAGATGTCATCGAAGATGCTTAGAAAGGTTTGTAAGATCAATAATGAGAGTAATGAAATGCTGAAAACGGCAATGGATCGATTGGGTTTATCGGCTCGTGCTTATGATCGAATTCTAAAGGTCGCTAGAACGATTGCCGATTTAGCAAACAGTGAGGATATAATGACAGAGCATTTGGCCGAGGCTATTTTGTATAGAAGTCTCGATCGTGATGGTTGGGCCGGTTAAATTAGAGGATGATGATACCTGAGGAGATAATTATCCGCAAGATTCGCTATATAAGAGGGGTCAAGGTGATCCTTGACAGTGACTTAGCGGAAATGTATGGTGTTGAAACGAAACGTTTAAAGGAGCAAGTGAAAAGAAATATCAGCAGGTTCCCTTCCCACTTTATGTTTGAACTAACAAAAGAGGAATACCTTGTTTTAAGGTCGCAATTTGCGACCTTAAAACAAGGTGCTCATTCAAAATACCTCCCTTATGCATTTAGCGAGCATGGGGTGTTAATGTTGTCGAATGTTTTAAGAAGCGAAGTTGCTATTCAGGTAAGTATAAGAATTATCGATGTGTTTGTGAAGATGAGAGAAATGATGTCGACACAAAAAGATATCCTGCATAAAATTGAATATCTTGAAAATCAACTAAGCGATCATAGTAAAGAAATTCAATATGTGTTTTCTATGGTAAAGCAATTACTTATTCAAGAAAAGAAGCCTCGAAGAAAAATAGGGTATAAGCAATAATATGCTGATGAAGACCTTAAGTATGATTGGTTGAATTATTAATAAAAAGCCCCGTGAAAAAATCAACGGGGCTATTACTTAAAATTAACGTGCTACTATTATTTTCCCTGTTGCTGAATTATTATATCCGCTATAGGTCGTCCAATAATAAACCCCATTGGCTAGTTCGGGTAATGTGATGAATTGTTCCCCTTCTTGTCCTTGGAGGCTTTCATTGTAAACAACTCTTCCTGAAAGGTCGCATAATTTTAAGTAAGAATTCGGTTGAACTCCATGGTATGAAATAATGCAAGAAGATTGAACGGGATTCGGACTCAAATTAACATTGGTATTAGCTACATATTCGTTAATGCCTGCAATGCCGATCCATAACGTATCTGAAACAGGCAAACTCCATTTCCCGTCTTGATCTTGTGCTCTTACAAACATGTAATGATATCCCGGAGTTAATCCGGTAACTACAGTGTTTGCTAAAATGTTTATCGAATCGGCAGGGGAGAAAGAAGGAGTAACAACTGTTCCATTGCCTTCGCCGGGATCGCTATCGTAGAAGTATTCAGCATTTGATATTTGTGAGCTTATTACTGTTCCCGATTCATTGATGTAGAAATTTCGAGCTTCATATAAACTCCAATTTCCATCAGTGTCTTTCACTCTAACGAAGAAATGATGAAATCCTTCAGTTAATCCAGCAATTGATGCAGATGAAGAAATATTAATTGAGTCGGCAATAGTGCCTGTTGTAACAGTTGTCCCATTGCCTAAGCCCGGATCGGTATCAAAGAAATACTCGGCAGAAGTAATTTGTGTTTGAGTAGTAGTTGATGGAGGAACAATATAAAATACACGAGGCTCATATAAACTCCACTTGCCGGATGCATCTTTAACTCTTACAAATAAATGGTGGAACCCCGGTGTAAGTCCGTTAGTATTAAGTGTTGCTGATTTTGAAATTGAATCTGCCGCAGCACCTGTATTGATAGGTGTTCCGTTTCCTAAACCCGGATCGGTATCGATGAATCTTTCTGCTGCAACAATTTGAGGTGAAACTCCACTACTAGTTGATCCATTGATATAAAATCTGCGACCTTCAAATAAACTCCATTCGCGAGACCCTGTATTATTATATCGAACTCGAACGTAAAGAGTGTGAAACCCTGAACTTAATCCGGTTAAATTGATGCTGCTCGAAATATCAACAGAATCTGCAGGAGCTATTGTTATGGCAGTACCATTACCTACACCGGGATCAGAATCGATAAAATATTCTCCTCGATTAATCTGTTGCCCGTAGCCGGAGTATGCTGAAAGTATTATCAGCAAAATACTCCATTTTTGAATGATCTTTTTCATATGAACATATTTTTGTCAGATGAAAATGATTAATTCTGCTTGCGAGCTTTGAATTGATAGTTCAATGTTCCGTTTACCGGCAAACTTGGATTTTGAATATTCAGCTCCGTCATTTGTGGAAGGGTAGACGCACCTGTTAAATTAGGCATCGGATTGACTCCGCCATAAATTCCAATATCAGTTCCATCGGTTGCAGCATTATGACCAGGTGATGTTGCAGTAAGATGCCAGTTAACGTTTAAAAGGGATGGATAACTTTGATATGATGTTACGTTGCCAATAAATACCGTAGAAGGGTTTGCATTGTTAATATTTCCGCTTCCTGAATTATTGGTTAATGGAATTGCATCAGGCACTGTATTAACAGTGATATTATTATTGTAAGTGTTAAATGAATTTGCTGTTGAATTAGCGATGCCGCTAAATGTGAAAACATTATTGGTAATCACTGCATATTGAAGATAACTAATCGTGCCTTGAATTATATTATGGTCAATTAACAGGCCGGAACCATTAGTTACACTGCTAAATCCGATTCCGGAATTACCGTAAATAATATTATTTCGAATAATTCTACTTGAAAATGTGGGTGTGCTATAGCTATAAAGCGAAGAGATTAGACAATGTTCAATGATCCATCCGTCACCTCTAACGTATGAGAATGAACCGGCGCATCTTTCTATATGAACATTGTTAATGGGATTTGATATCGTAAAACTAGAAGCTTCTATTCCGATAATATGAAGTCCGCTAACCGGAAATGTAAATGCAACGGTATCTAACGTGATTGTTCCTGCAATGGTAGGTTGTACAAACTGTGTGCCGACTGGACTATATCCGGCACCAATTAATGTTATTCGCTTGCTGATAGTGAAGTTTCCGTAAGATATTCCCGTTCCATGTAAATATACCGTGTCGTCAACCGAAGCAGCATTAATGGCAGTTTGTGCACTAGTGTATTGCCCTCCGGAAATTGGACTGTTTGAAACTGTTATTACTGTGGCTTTTGCGAATAGTACACATATGACTAAAGCAAAGGTTAGGAGTAGAGATTGTTTTTTCATTTATGATAGTTTTTGTATTCGACTTATGTATTTGCGAGGGTAAAACTATCTAACACTTAGGCAAAAAAAAGAGATGATTGTTTAAATATAACTATCGTTCTATAATTGCAAAGTTGACGAATGATAAAATGATGAAAAAACCTAATTAAAGTTATATGAATTAAAGGTGCACAAAAAAAGCAACATCGTTTCCAATGCTGCTTTTCTAATATTTTATCAAGGATTAATGATCCATTGCTCCATGACATTTTTTGTATTTCTTTCCGCTTCCACAAGGACAAGGATCGTTTGGCAATGTTTTGTTTTCATTACGAATTGGCTCTTGCTTTTGAGGAGGTGCTTGTTGCGTTACTGCGCCACCGTTAGGATTTCCCGGTCCGGCTGTTGAAGATACGTTGTTATTATATTCTTCGTGTGTTGCACGTAACTTGCTTAGATCTTGCTTTTGTGGAGCAGGAGCTTGTTTCACCGGTTGTTGTTCTTGAACTGTGATTACTCCACGGAATAAGAACGACATAGTATCATGATTGATTTCATCAACCATTTTCTTGAATAAATTAAATGATTCAAGTTTGTAAACTAACAACGGATCTTTCTGCTCGTAAACTGCATTCTGTACGCTTTGCTTTAAGTCGTCCATTTCACGTAAGTGCTCTTTCCACGCATCATCGATTAATGATAATGTTACACTACGCTCGAACGCTGCTGTAATCTCTTTTCCTTGCGTTTCGTACGATTTGCGTAATGGCGCTAAGATTTGTATGTTACGAACTCCATCGGAGAAAGGAACAATGATGTTTTCATATTGTTGTCCTTCTTTCTCGTAAACTTCTTTCACTACAGGAAAGGCACGCTCTGCAATCATATTTACTTTATTGCGGTAGTGCTCATCTAATGCGTCAAAAAGTTTATCGCTGATTTCGTCTGCCGATTTTGCATTTTGGAAATCTGATTGGCTAATCGGACTTTCCATTGCAAACAAACGAATCATTTCAAGATTGAAGTTTTCGAAATCTTTATCTTCTACATATTGATTTGCAATACTGTCACTCAAATCATATAACATGCTTTGTAAGTCAAGCGCTAAACGTTCTCCATATAATGCATGGCGACGTTTTTTGTAAATCACTTCACGTTGTGCATTCATTACGTCGTCGTACTCTAACAAACGCTTACGAATACCGAAGTTGTTTTCTTCTACTTTACGTTGTGCACGTTCAATAGATTTCGTAATCATGCTATGCTGAATAACTTCACCTTCTTTCAATCCTAAGGTATCCATTAATTTAGCAATACGCTCTGAACCGAATAAACGCATTAAGTTATCTTCAAGTGATACGAAGAATTGTGATGATCCCGGATCTCCTTGACGTCCCGCACGACCACGTAACTGACGGTCAACTCGACGAGACTCGTGACGCTCGGTACCAATGATGGCTAATCCACCAGCTTCTTTTACTCCCGGCCCTAACTTAATATCCGTACCACGACCTGCCATATTAGTAGCAATCGTTACTTGCGATGGTAATCCTGCTTGCGCAACAATTTCAGCTTCGCGTTGATGCTGTTTCGCATTCAAGACGTTGTGCTTAATCTTACGTTGCTGCAACATACGACTCAATAATTCGGAAACCTCTACCGAAGTAGTACCTACTAGAACAGGACGTCCCGCTTCAGTAAGTTTTACGATCTCTTCAATTACTGCATTGTATTTTTCACGTGTTGTTTTGTACACTAAATCTTCTTCATCCTTACGCGAAATTTTACGGTGAGTAGGAATAACAACAACATCTAATTTATAAATCTGCCATAACTCGCCTGCTTCTGTTTCTGCAGTTCCTGTCATACCCGCTAATTTGTGGTACATACGGAAGTAATTCTGCAAAGTAACTGTTGCGTAGGTTTGAGTTGCTGCTTCTACTTTTACATTTTCTTTCGCTTCGATTGCTTGATGTAATCCATCGCTATAACGACGTCCGTCAAGCACACGACCTGTTTGCTCATCTACAATCTTAACTTTTCCTCCGTCGATGATGTATTCAACATCTTTCTCATACATAGTGTAAGCACGAAGTAATTGATTGATGGTATGAATACGCTCACCTTTCACGGCGTAGTCGCGCATTAACACATCTTTCTTTTCTAATTTCTCTTCCGGTGATAAATTAGATTTTTCAATATCTGCAATCACTGATCCAACATCCGGTAATTCGAAGAAATGAGGATCGTTTGAATTCGCACTGATCATATCATGACCTTTATCGGTCATCTCAATCGTGTGATTTTTTTCGTCGATTACGAAGTATAATTCAGGATCAACTTTCTCACGCATCTGACGACCTTGATCGGCTAGATATGTGTTTTCTGTTTTTTGTAGTAATGCACGCGCACCCGGCTCACTTAATAACTTAATTAATGCACGGTGCTTTGGTAATCCGCGATTTGCACGTAATAATGCTAGTCCTACTTCTTCTTCTTTCGCTTTATTGTCGATGTTTTTCTTTGCATCTGCAATAAGTGTATTAACGTAGTTACGTTGAGCTGTAACTAATGTCTCGATACGTGGTTTTAACTGGAAGAATTCTTGATCGTCTCCTTTTGGTGTTGGTCCTGAAATGATCAACGGCGTACGTGCATCATCAATCAATACTGAATCGACCTCATCGACGATAGCGAAGTGATGT
>JAKPPP010000385.1 GCA_029547265.1 Bacteroidota bacterium | reverse complement strand
GGAATCAGTGGAACTGGTGCTACAGTTTTGAATAAAAGTAAATGGCTGAACACAGTTACTGTTGAAATTTCAAACCCAAATCAATTAACAGCCATTAACGCTTTGCCTTACGTCAGCAATGTTTCAAATATTGGACGACATTCAAACGGAAATTCTAATCCTCTTCATGAGAAATTTGCTGATGAAAAGAAATTTATCCCCGTTCAAACAAGTGCTACTTACTTAAGGACTTCATCATTTAATTATGGTCAAGCAATAGGCCAAACACAAATGATCGGAATAAATAGCTTACATGATCAAGGATATTCAGGACAAGGAATGCTGATCGCTTTATTAGACGGAGGATTTCAAGATGCGAATATTATGCCTTGCTTCGATAGTATCTTCGCAAACAATCAAGTTATTGCTACATGGGATTTCGTAGATAACGAAACCAATGTTTATGATAATAACTGGCACGGCGCTTCGGTACTTTCTACCATTGCAGCTAATGATCCGGGTAACATGGTGGGAACTGCTCCACATGCAAATTTCATTTTACTTCGCTCAGAAGATGTAAATTCAGAATACATTATTGAAGAGTATAATTATGCTTCTGCAGCTGAATATGCCGACAGTGCCGGTGCCGATGTTATGCATTCTTCCTTAGGTTATACGCAGTTCGATGATTCAGCTCAAGACCATTATTACGAGGACATGAATGGAAATACAGCACCTTGTACTATTGCTGCTGACTTAGCTGCTAAGAAAGGAATCTTGGTTACTTCAAGTGCAGGTAACGAAGGCAACAGTGCTTGGAATTATATCAGCGCTCCTGCCGATGGCGACTCTGTTTTAGCTGTAGGTGCCGTTGACCAATCTGCACAATATGTTTCTTTCAGTAGCAATGGACCATCATACGATGGACGCGTAAAACCTGATGTAGCAGCAGTTGGCGGTGGCACATTCTTATATATGCCATTTCAACCAGGGGTTACACAAGGAAACGGCACTTCATTCTCGGGACCAATAATG
>JAKPPP010000354.1 GCA_029547265.1 Bacteroidota bacterium | reverse complement strand
TTCGGAACAAGCGATTATGCATTTGACAATTTATATTTCGGAAGAACTGAAAATTACAAGAGCAACGACTTATTATCGCGTCAGATTTACACCGATCAAGGAGGATTTAAAATCTATACTCCTATAGCTAACAATCAGCTTTGGATCGCCTCATTAAATATCTCTGCCGACTTCCCTATTCCGTTGCCACTTCGTTTCTTTGCCGACATCGGAACAACTGAAGGATTAGATGCACGCTTACAAGATCTTTACAATGAAAACACGTCATTCATTTACGAGGCCGGAATATCTTTCTATCTAGCTAAAGATGTTGTTGAGGTTTACTTCCCATTCATCAAGTCGAAATCGCTCGAAGAGTATTACAAAACCAACAATTTAAAATTCGGAGATATGATTCGATTCAAGTTTGACATAGCAAAAATGAATCCGTTAAAGCTCCGAAATATGCTTACAGAGCGATAAAAATAAAATCTTAGTATTTCAAAAGTTGAACATTAGAACCATCAAACATTGCATATGTTTGGTGGTTCAACCATTCACCGAGGTTAATGTATCGGCTATTGTTTTCCAATTGCTTGTCGAGAGGTAAATGACGGTGACCAAAAATGAAATAATCGAAATGCTCCTTTTGCAGGACTTCTTTCGAGAAAATAATCAACCATTCTTTATCATCACCAAGATAAATCTCGTCAGAATTTCCTGTTGCAATTCTGCTTGTTTTTGAAAAATACTTCATCATGCCGATACCTGCATTCGGGTGAATCCTAGCAAACAACCATTGAGCCAAAGGGTTTGCGAATACTCTTTTGATGAATTTATAGCCGTGATCGCCCGGACCTAGTCCATCGCCATGTCCTAAGAAAAATTTCTTACCGTTATACTCTTTCGTAATTGGTCCGCGATGTATCTCCATCCCGATTTCCATTGGCAAATAATCGAACACCCACATATCATGATTTCCCGTGAAATAATGAATTTCAACACCACTATCAGCAAGCTGAGCCAACTTCCCTAACAAACGAACATAACCCTTCGGAACCGCATGTTTATATTCGAACCAATAATCAAAAACGTCACCCATTAGGTAAAGAATCTGGACATCCTGTTCAATAAAAGTTAGCCAGCGAACAATTTTATCTTCACGTTCACGACTTTTCACATAATCGGGTACGCCCAAGTGAAAATCACTAATAAAATAAATTTTCTTTCCGGGGTTGAGTTTCACAATGAATAATTGAGGTTACAAAGATAATAAAATGACCCTGAAGTGGGCAAAATAGGCCTTTTACGACACGATTACGCACTTCAGGGTCACTTCTATTGGGAAAAGACTTAGTCTTGCTTAGGCTCCATCAGCTTAAAGAACTGATCGAGCTGAGGAAGGATAACGATTCTTGTACGACGATTCTTTGAACGACCCTCCGGCGTTGCATTAGAAGCCACAGAAACATATTCACTGCGACCCGCAGCAATCATACGCGCCGGATCAACACCATATTGTTTTTGAAGAACACGTACCACAGAAGCAGAACGAAGAACAGATAAATCCCAGTTATCGCGAATAGCACCGGTACTGATAGCTTTATTATCAGTATGACCTTCCACCATAAATTGAACATCAGGTTGAGCTTTTATTACAGCAGCCACTTTACCTAAAACTTCCTTTGCACGAGGAGTAATTTCATAGCTACCGCTTCTGAATAACATTTTATCCGAAATCGAAATAAAGACAGCACTTCCTTCTACTTTGATATTAACATCATCATCATTAACATCTTGAAGGGCTCCTTTAAGATTTAAAACAAGAGCCATATTCAAAGAATCTTTACGAGATAATTCTGTTTGAAGATTACGAATATATCCTTCTTTCGCATTAATATTCTCAAGTGATTTCTTGATGCTTTCTGATTGAGTTGCACTGATTACCGATAAATCACTCAACTGTTGAAGCATAGCAGAACCACTTTTCTTAGCATATGCTAACTCCTCCTCTAAAGAAGTAATTTTCTTGCCTTGCTTTTCCCTCTCAGATGCGCAATCACTCAACATCAAATCTACCTTATCGTAGTTTGTTTTTAAGGTGTCGTATTTCGCTACTTGAGCTTTGTACTTTTTCTGACTTACACAGCCTGAAAACAGATAAGTGCAGGCAATTGCAATCAATAAACTTTTTTTCATGGTATAATTTATAATTAAAATAAGCAGTTCAGAAACTGCATAGCAAAATTAAGGCGATAATCCCATTCGAGTCAACTGAAAAAAGCCTTAAGACAAACTAAATATTAACAATCAAAAATGAAAACTTAAAACAGATTATCCTTTAGAAAAGGCAATCATGCGGTATTGTTTAGGAGTAATCCCTTCAATCTTTTTAAACAAACGAACAAAGTAATTCAAATCGGTAAAGCCCGTTTCGTAGCAAACATCACTAACATTAGCACTAGGCTCGCATAGCAAACGCTTAGCCTTTTTGATTCGTTCATGCAAAATAAAATCCATCGGACTCATTCCGAATTCACGTTTAAAAGAACGATAAAAAGTTGCCTTGCTCATTCCTGCTTTATTGCAAAGAACCTCCATTTGAAGTTTATCTGTAACATTTGCTTTAATATAACCGATACTAAACGACAAAGGACTTTTAGGAGATTGATAATATCCGCCTTCATCAACGATACAAAGATGTTGACTTTGTACAATACGGATAACCAACTCTTGTAATGCTAAATCGGCAAGAATATCTTTACCGATAGTGTTATCACTACAAATACCAATCAGTTTATTCAGATTTTGTGCCAAATCGATATTATTCTGAAAATGATAATGCGCATTCGACAAATTCCATGCCCCCTCCTCTCTAGGATAACGAGCATTTAACGTATCTAATGTATTATTGATTTTATCTTGATCGATAGCTAAGGCAATACATTGAGTAGGATTTCCATTTTCCGCCTCAGGAAAATCGATTTTCATAGTGACATTAGCCGGAACCAACACCGTTTCTCCCGGTAAATAATCGAAACCGGCATTCTCAAAAAGGTGCATCACTTTCTTACCTCTAAGCATGCTCGTCACAACAAAATCGGAGAAAGTCAACGGAACTAATTCCGAACGTTTATGCGTTTCAAAAACATTCAGCTCACAATGATCTAATGAATAAGCACGACGATTTTCCACCAGCGTTTTCAGGTGTTTTTCGTCGGTAATAGCTACCTCGTTTAATCGAATTGGTTTTGACATCGAAGCATAAATATACAAAATTTTCAATTCCAAAAAGCTGCTGAACGATTTGTGCTATAAGATGAATGAATAGTGCTATACTTCCGGAAGGAATCGGTTTAGGTTTGTCAAAACTAAAATCATAAACATGGAAACAACTGCAAATGTACCGGCTGCCGAAAAAGCCGCTTCCACAAACAGCAACATCGCTGCTCGTCCGAAATTCAAGGAAAAGTATGGCAACTTCATAGGGGGGAAATTCGTTGATCCCGTAAAAGGAGAATACTTTGATAATACTAGTCCAATCGATGGAAAGGTATTCACCAAAGCTGCCAGAGGAACCAAAGAAGACATCGAATTAGCTTTAGATGCTGCTCACGAAGCTTTCAAAACTTGGAGTAAGACATCAGCTGCTTACAGAAGCAACTTGATGTTAAAAATTGCTCAGGTGATGGAAGACAATTTAGAATATTTGGCTGTAGTAGAAGCAATCGATAACGGGAAGGCCATTCGTGAAACACGTGCTGCCGATTTGCCTTTGTGTATAGACCACTTCCGGTATTTTGCAGGGGTATTAAGAAGTGAAGAAGGAACTATTTCCGAGCATGATGAGCATACGGTAAGTATCAACCTTCATGAGCCATTAGGTGTGGTGGGACAAATTATTCCGTGGAACTTCCCGTTATTGATGGCAACATGGAAAATAGCACCTGCATTAGCTGCAGGATGTTGTACGGTTGTTAAACCTGCTGAACAAACTCCTACTTCTATTATGGTATTAATGGAATTAATTGGAAATATTTTACCTCCGGGAGTATTAAATGTTGTTAGTGGATTTGGGCCTGAGGCAGGAAAACCTTTAGCTACCAGCGAACGTATTTCGAAAGTTGCCTTTACAGGAGAAACAACTACAGGTCGATTAATCATGCAATATGCATCTGAAAATCTTATTCCTGTAACAATGGAATTAGGCGGAAAATCTCCAAATATTTTCTTCCCTTCAGTTATGGATGCCGATGATGAATTCCTTGATAAAGCTATTGAAGGTGCTGTATTATTTGCATTAAATCAAGGTGAAGTTTGTACCTGCCCTTCTCGTATGCTTGTACATGAAAGCATCTATGATAAATTTATTGAGCGAGTAATTGAGAGAACAAAAGCCATTAAAACGGGACATCCTCTCGACGGAACTTCGATGATGGGAGCGCAAGCTTCAAATGATCAATACGAAAAGATTCTTTCTTATATCAAGATCGGAAAAGAAGAAGGCGCACAAGTGCTATGCGGAGGAGATGCAAACAAGCAAAGCGGCGAAATTGCAGGAGGATATTATATCCAACCAACGATCTTCAAAGGCCATAATAAAATGAGAATCTTCCAAGAAGAAATCTTCGGACCGGTAGTTTGTGTAACCACATTCAAAACCACAGAAGAAGCTATCGAAATTGCTAATGATTCACTATACGGATTAGGTGCCGGAGTATGGACACGCGATGCACATGAATTATATCGTGTTCCTAGAGCTATTCAAGCGGGACGTGTTTGGGTTAACAGCTACCATGCTTACCCAGCGCATGCACCATTCGGAGGATATAAAAAATCAGGATTCGGTCGCGAGACTCACAAAATGATGTTGAATCATTACCGTCAAACTAAAAACATGTTGATATCATACGATAAAAACAAGTTAGGATTCTTTTAGCTTGATAAAACAGTAAATTTCAGGGAGCATTCGAATCGCCTCGGTGCTCCCTTTTTATATTTTATTAATTATTCACTAATATTAAGTCATGGAATCAATCGTCAAACTTACACAGGAAGCCTTTGAAATAATAGAGCAGCTTAAGGAAAAACATGGTCCGTTAATGTTTCATCAAAGCGGAGGATGTTGCGACGGATCACAACCGATGTGCTTCGAGAAAGGCGAATTTAAAACAGGTGACAGTGACATCTGCTTAGGTATTATTGCCGATTGCGAATTTTATATGAGTTGCGACCAATACGAATACTGGAAACATTGCGAACTCACGATTGACATTGTAGAAGGAAGAGGTTCGAGTTTCTCTCTCGAAATTCCGCTGGGCGTACGATTTATTACACGCTCGAGAATTATTCAAGCGCTATAAAGACAAAATAAAAATTATGTCTTTTGCTTTTTCTTTTTCGCCGCAGGGAATAATACGTTATTCAGAATAAGTCGGTAGCCGGGACTATTCGGATGCAAAGCTAAATCGGTTGGAGGATCTCCTACCATATGCTGAAAATCTTCGGGATCATGTCCTCCGTAGAAAGTCCAAGTGCCTTTCCCGAATTCACCGTGAATATATCGTGCTTCGTTTGCAGCCTTATTATCACCCATAATAAGCACATTTGACTTAATCAGATTTTTATTAAAAGAAGTAGTTTGTCCCATGAAGCCTTTAATCACACGTTCATGATTTTGACATAACATACTAGGAACTACATCCCATTTAGCAGAAAACTCAAACAAAGTAAACACATCTTCATTGCGAGGAATACGACGTTGATTTGTCATATCGATATCGGAGAATTCATATTCCAATGGATTTGTAGAAAGTTTAAAATCCTTAAAGGCAAGTGTATTATTGAAGTTCAATTTCTTATTGTAATCGGGAGTAGTTCCGTCGCCATCATAAATCTTTTCGCAAATATCAAGACCATCAGCGGCTAAAGCGATATCGTAACTATCAGTTCCCGAACACATCGAAAACAAGAAACCACCACCCGATAAAAACTCCTCGATTTTCTTTACAACCGCTAATTTCATTTGAGAAACTTTTTCGAATCCCAATTTATGAGCCTTTGCTTCCTCAGAACGAACTTGCTCTTGGTACCATGCTGCAGAATGATAGGCAGCATAAAACTTTCCATATTGACCGGTAAAGTCTTCATGGTGCATGTGAAGCCAATCATAAGTCGGCAACTTACCTCCTATCACCTCTTCATCATAAATTACATCGTAAGGAATTTCGGCATAAGTAAGAACAAGCGTCACCGCATCATCCCAAGGAAGTTTATCTTTTGGAGAATAAACAGCCATTTTAGGAGCTTTTTCGAGCTTCACAAGATCCATGTTCACTTCCGGCTGAGCAATTTCATCTAAGATAGATGCTGCTTGACCATCTGCGATTACCGAAAAAGTAACGCCGCGAACGCGACACTCCTTCTCGAGAGCAGGAATTTGTTTGAACATAAAAGAGCCACCGCGGTAATTCAACAACCAATCGACTTCTAAATTATTCGACAAAACCCAATAAGCGATCCCGTAAGCCTTCAAATGATTCTGTTGAGACTCATCCATCGGAATTAGCACATAAGCTGCCCTAGCAGGCAAAAATCCTGCAAAAACAAAAAGGAATAGAATAGATAGTTTTTTGAGCATTTTTTGTTTTACGAAATAACGAATAAATAGTTGCCAACTAAAACTTAATTATTACCTAAGATAAGCGATTTGTATAGGCTTATCACAATAACTAGAAAGTACGGTCAATTATTGTAAAAATAATCATTCCGAAATTTAAGTTCATGAACAATTAATTAAAATGGAGGTTCTTCCATATCATTCATTCTTGATGTGCGAACAATACGCTCGTTCACATTCGGATTTGGCATAATTGGTCCGGGCATTGTTTCGTCCACAAAATCGAATTCATTGAGGTCGGTGAATTTCGTTAAGTGTCCGATGAATTTAAGATTCACTGTTTTCAACGCACCTGCACGATTCTTCGCAACAATAATCTCAGCAACATTTGCTGCCGGCGTACCATCTTCAGTTTCTGTTAATCCGTAATACTCCGGACGGTAGATAAACATAACCATATCGGCATCCTGCTCGATCGCTCCCGATTCACGGAGGTCACTTAACTGGGGACGTTTCGAAGAACCTGCTCTCGACTCAACCGCACGACTTAACTGCGAAAGTGCGATAATCGGAATACTTAATTCTTTTGCGATACTCTTCAATGAACGAGAGATATGACTGATCTCTTGTTCACGATTTCCGCCTTTATTATTCTCACCACCACCACTCATCAATTGAAGGTAGTCGATGATAATCATTGATATTTTTTTCTCAGCTGCTAAACGACGACACTTAGCTCTTAATTCGAATACCGAAAGAGAAGGGGTATCATCAATAT
Organism: Bacteroidota bacterium; assembly: GCA_029547265.1. Taxonomy (GTDB): domain Bacteria; phylum Bacteroidota; class Bacteroidia; order AKYH767-A; family OLB10; genus CAINEC01. Next base: position 941 of record JAKPPP010000354.1, on the reverse strand, counting down.
AGATCGGCGCATTGGTTAGAGGAGTTACCTTCATATTCAACTGCTGCCATTCGTAATCGGCGAGTTCACCTTTTCGTAATTTCTCAGAGCTGATTTCAGTTTCAGAAGAAATCAAACGATTCACCAACTGAATCGATGACATCTCCAGCGAGAAGAAAGCTACGGGGCGATTAAACTTAACTGCTGCATTCTTAGCAAGACTCAAGGTGAATGCTGTTTTACCCATACCCGGACGAGCAGCCACGATAATCAAATCAGACTTCTGCCATCCCGAAGTAACACGATCAAGTTCGGTAAATCCGCTCGGAACACCGGTAACACCCGACTCCTGCTTCGCAGCAATTTCAACCTCTTTAATTGCCTTCGAAATGAGGGAATGCATATCCTCATACTTACGACGAATATTCGACTCAGCGATAGCGAATAAATTACGCTCTGCGCGATCGAGTAATTCTAATACATCCGAAGTTTCTTCATACGCATCACGTATAACGTCGCTGGATATACGAATTAACTCACGCTGAATATATTTTTGCAATACGATACGAGCGTGGAATTCAATATTAGCCGCAGAAGCAACACGATTAGTAAGTTGTGTTATGTACAAAGCACCGCCTGCAATTTCAAGTTCGCCTGTCTTGCGCAACTGTTGCGTAACGGTTAAGATATCGACCGGTTGCGTTTGATGAAACAAAGTATGAATTGCGTGAAAAATTTTCTGATTAGCATCTTTATAGAAGCAATCTTCATGTAATAAATCGATAACCTCAGCCACCGCATTTTTATCGAGCATTAAAGCACCCAATACTGCTTCCTCCAGGTCAACTGCTTGGGGAGGTAACTTTCCCGGCATTAAATCCTGAGGAACAATTTGCTTAGAAGTGGCTTTTCTTCTGGTAATCGGTTTTTCGGCGCTCATATTTCAAATTTACGACACGGAT
>JAKPPP010000036.1 GCA_029547265.1 Bacteroidota bacterium | reverse complement strand
CGCCTCGTCTTCACCGCCCAAATCAATAAGCTATAACATTTAAAACGCCCGATCAATTTGATTTGATCGGGCGTTTCTTATTTAGTTATTTGATAGTAAAATTTCAACTTCAAATTCGAATCTAATTATCTAAGGATTATCTACTCATCAAAAAAGCTTTTAGACCTTCGTAATCTGGCTCCATCACAATACTTTTCTTTTCGAGGTTGATTAAATCCGCAAGCGCCTTCGGAATTTCAGGTTCAACGTTTAATGTTTCTTTTACTACATCTATGAATTTAGTTGGATGTGCCGTTTCTAATACTATTCCTTGAGCATTAGAGGGAGCTGACTTTTTAAACTCTTTCCACCCTAATAATCCTACTGCTCCGTGCGGATCGAGGATATAACGGTTATGGCTATACGTATTTACCATTTCTGCTCTCGTGGCATCGTCATCAAAGAAATAGCCGGTAATATCGTTACGCATTTCATTTACTGATTCGTGATACAGATGATTCATCCGCGCAAAGTTGCTCGGAGCACCAACATCCATCGCATTCGAAATCGTTGCAATTGTATTTGTTGGTTGATATTCACCGGAGGTCAAATAGCGAGGAACACTATTATTTACATTCGTAGAGGCAATGAATCCGCTGACAGGTAGCCCCATTCGTTTTGCTAATAAACCGGCAGTTAAATTTCCAAAGTTTCCGCTTGGGACAGAGAAGTAAAAAGGAGAACTTTTATCTTTTAATTGACGATAGGCATCGATGTAATAAAAACTTTGCGGAATTAATCGCGCAATATTAATGCTGTTAGCCGAACTTAATCTGTATTTTTCACGAAATGTTGTATCAAGGAAGGCTTGCTTCACCATTCGCTGACAATCGTCGAATGTTCCGTTAATTTCTAATGCAGATATGTTTTCTCCAAGAGTAGTGAGCTGTTTTTCTTGCAACGGACTAACTTTTCCCGAAGGGTAAAGAATGATGACTTCTATTCCCTCAACTTTGTAAAATCCATTAGCAACAGCACTACCAGTATCTCCCGAAGTAGCAACAAGAATTGTTAACTTCTTCGATTGATTTTTATTTAACAAGGCCATCGTCCTCGACATAAATCGAGCGCCAACATCTTTAAATGCTAAAGTTGGTCCATGAAATAATTCAAGCATGAAAGTACCCTTATCAAGTTCCACTAAAGGAACCGGAAAATTTATGGCGTCATCAGTTATCTTTCTAATTTCTTCTAAAGATAAATCCGGCGATAAATATTGTTTGGCTACTTCAAATGCTATTTCTGAAAACGAAGAGCGCTCAATGTTATTGAAGAATTCAGGAGATAAAGCAGGAATTGTTTCAGGCATGAATAGTCCGTTATCTTCAGGAAGACTTTTCATAATTGCTTCTCCTAAAGAAGTAAATGTTGAAGGACTATTAGTGGAATAAAATCGCATAAACTATTTTATAATTTTGGCGCCTTTGCTGTTTATCTTAGAGATATAAACATCGGCACCCATTTTTGATTTTTTGTAAACTGATTTCATCGCTTCGGCGATTTTCTTAGCATTCGTTTCGCCTTTTGTTAAAGCAAAAATCGAAGGACCTGATCCGCTGATACTGCAGGCTAATGCACCGGCTTCTAAAGCGGCGCTTTTAGCTGCATCGAAATGAGGAATTAACTTACTTCGAAACGGCTCCGCAACATGATCTGTGACACATCGTCCTAACAAGGCATAATCTTGAGTATGCAATGCATGCACTAAACCCGCAGTATTCGCCCACTGATGTGAAGCGGTTTTTATGCTGATCTTTTTCGGTAATGCTTTGCGTGAATCGCTAGTCTTTAATTCGTAATGAGGATGAATTACTACAGCGTACAATTGTGAAGGAACAGGCAATGCAATTACTTCAACCGGTTGTACATTTCTACATAATACAATTCCTCCCATTAACGATGGAGAAACATTATCAGCATGTGCCGTTCCGCAAGCAATACGTTCTCCTTCCATCGCAAAGGGAACTAATTCCGCCCGTGAGAAAGGCTTTCCGAAGAATTCGTTGGCAGCAAACAATCCCGCCACCGAACTAGCGGCGCTTGAGCCTAATCCGCTGCTCAGCGGCATTCTTTTCTTTAGATAGATATCGAAGCCCTGATTACTTTTCAGTGCGTCTAATAAAGCCTGAATCGATATTGC
>JAKPPP010000302.1 GCA_029547265.1 Bacteroidota bacterium | reverse complement strand
AACGATCTTAAAGTTACAGAAAAAGTAATGATCACTAAAGGTGATTTACGAGAAGGGGAGCATGATTTAATTATGCCGAGAATGTCAGCAAAAAACTGATTTTTTTTTCTTAGGTAATCCTTCACAGTTATTAACACATGGACCGAATTTAGTCCATGTGTTTTTGTTATTTATAGAGGGTATCAGTAATTTTTTGGAATTGTTTTTCCGGCGGTTAATAATAGTTTTTTTAAATAGTTGCATAATTCAATCTAAGATGTTACTTTGCGTAAGGATTGTGATAAAGTTCTCTGATTTTTTCTTGGCTTCGCGATCGTATTTCTGCAATAAAATATCTAACCTATGAATACCAATAATGAATTAAAAACCAAACACCAGCAAATGCTGGAGTTGCTGGATGAGATTGCGCATACAGGGAAATCACTCGGCATTATTTTGCAAAATATTGAAGACGAACAACTGGATGGACGTAATGTGCATGTGAATGGGAAAAAGCTTCTTAATTTTACTTCTTGCAGTTATTTAGGACTTGAACTTGACCCAAGGATGATCGCAGGCGCAATCGATGCGACTACGCGCTATGGAACTCAATTCGCTTCAACGCGATCATATTTATCTCTGACTTTATACAAGGAAATCGAAGATCTGTTGGCTCAAATGTTTAAAATGCCTGTAGCATTAGCTCAAACAACAGGTTTAGGACATATCGCTAATATTCCAATCTTGGTCGGCGATAATGATGCCGTTATCATGGATATTAGTGTTCACGCTACTGTTCAAGAAGCCGTTTCTTTGCTCGTTGAACGTGGTGTTAAGATCGAGAAAATTCGCCATAATCGTATGGACATTCTTGAAGATCGTATTAAAGAACTTAGTATGACTTACGAGAAGGTTTGGTACATGGCTGATGGAATTTATTCTATGTTCGGTGATGCAGCGCCTCTCGATGAAATCAAAGTACTTTTAGATAGATACGAGCAGTTTTATTTATACATCGATGATGCTCATGGTATGAGCTGGGCAGGTGAAAACGGAGCCGGTTATGTGGTTTCTAAATTACCCTACCATTCAAAAATGTATTTAACTACTTCGTTGGCTAAAGGATTTGGCGCTACCGGTGGAGTACTTGCCTTCCCTGAAAATAATTCATTTACACGCGTTCATAATTATGGTCGCACATTTATTTTCTCTACGCAACTTCCTCCTCCAATGTTAGGTGCAATTCGCGCATCTTGTAAGATCCATTTGTCGGGGGATATTACACTTATGCAAAGTCAATTGCAGGAGAAAGTCAAATTCTTTAATCAAATGGCTAAGCTCTATGATGTGCCTATCTTATCAGATGCAGCAACACCTGTGAGATTTGTCACACTTGGTAAGCCTCAAGTAGGTTATCAAATGGTAACTCGTTTGATGAACGAAGGTATGTACACCAGCTTAAGTGTTTTCCCTAGCGTATCTTATAATAATACCGGAATGAGAGTAGCAATTAATCGCCATCATACCAATGAAGATATCGAACGCTTGGTTAAAGCAATTGCTAAAAACCTACCGGAAGCACTCGTAGAATGCGGATCAAGTATGAAGGAAATACAGCGTTATTTTAAGCTGCAAAGTTAGAGCGATATAAATTCAATATTAAGAAAAGGGTCTATCAATAGTAGACTCTTTTTTTTTAAAATAATTTCACACAATTCCCTCCGGAAACTGCTTATTTAAATTACGATAAATAGATAGATTTAACCGTCACTTCCCCAAGAGGCGGCCTAATTTATTTGATATTATTTAGGAAACTCACAAAGTCTCCAAAAGTCAGTAATCAGCTTGAAAGTACCTTCGAAATGTGCGATGTCTACCGGTTTTAATATGTAGCCCGCAACATTGTACTCGTAAGCACCTGCAACATCACTTTCGTCGTTCGAAGTTGTAACCATATAGACAGAAATATGCTTCAATTCCGGATCATTTCTGAGTTCCTTTAAAAACTCTAATCCATTCATTTTAGGCATGTTAATGTCAAGGAGAATCACTTGAGGAGTAGGAGATAATTTTTCTTCCCCATTTAATCCTTTCAGTTTGTTAATGGCATCTTCTCCGTTCTCAGCATGGTGCACAACAGAGATAATGTCCATTTTTTTCAAGACCCTTTCAACTACCATTTTGTCGACACTGTCGTCTTCAATATGCAGGAGGGTAATTTTCTTTTCTCCCATTGTCTAGTATTTTGACTTCAAATGTAACTCAATATTCAACATTACGTATGAAAATATGTTCGAATTTATCAGAGTTTTATCAAAAAAACAGAATCCGGACACTAAAAGGGATGCATAAAATGAAAAAACCACTTTTTTCAGATGCTTATTATAACTCGATTGCCGAGGATGATCTGATCAGTAAACAACGATACAGATTGTTTCGCACGACTTCAATCGTAGGAAGTATTGCATGCCTCTTGTTCGTGGTGCAGAGCATGGCTTCGTATTCTTTTTATCACCCGATTGTTATTCTTACATTCCTCATCGGTGCTACTTTTTTAATTAATCTGTTTGCTCTTAACCGTCATAAAAATCCTAAGGTTGCTTATGTTATCATAGGGATTTCAGCTACGCTTATCATTCACCTTAATATGTACGATCAAGGGGGCTTGAAGGCTTCTGCTTCGTATTATATGGCCCCGATTACCTTGATGGTTTTTATGTTATTGGGAAATGAAATTGGTAGATATATCTTTTTGCTGGTTTTGGCCAATATCGTTTATTTCTATTACATGACTGAATATACCGATATCGTAAGTTGGGGTATCATTGGGAATTCAGAACATGATAAAAATCTAGATTTCTTAATTACAGGCATCTTCGCTTCTATCATCCTCGGCGCCCAAATCAGTTATTTGGAATCGGGGAAAAATGTTGTTATTCAGCGAATTACGGAGCAGAGGAATGAGTTGAGAGAGAAAAATATCGAACTTAAAAAGTTGTCTATCGTGGCGAGTAAAGCCGATAATGCCATCACTATTACCGATAATATGGGCATCGCCGAATGGGTAAATGATGGATTCGTTCGCTTAACCGGCTACTCCGCCGAAAATACCGTGGGCGCTAATCCTTTCGAATTGCTTAAAGGAAAAGGTACTAACACAAATGTATTGGCTGAGCTAAATGAGGCAATGAAAAATAATCAGCCTTTCTCTTGCGAACTTTTAAAGTATAAGAAAAACGGAAAAACGTTCTGGTCGCAAATTACCATGACGCCGATTACTTCCGATGAAAATAATTCACAGCAGTTCATATTTATCGAGAGTGATATCACTCCTCGTAAAATTGCTGAGGAACGCATGCAACAGTATAATATCAACCTCGAGAAAACGAATAAAGAACTCGATAAGTTCGCTTATGTGGTTTCTCACGATCTTAAAGCTCCGCTCAGAGCTATCGGTAATCTTACCGGTTGGATCGAAGAGGATATGGCCGATCGCTTGCCGGATGATATCCGTGGTCACTTTAATATTATTAAAGGTAGAGTAGTGCGAATGGAGGGTCTTATCAATGGTATCCTCGATTATACTAAAGCCGCCAAGAATGAAGGCGAGATGCAAAAGTTTAAGTCCGATGATCTCCTTCGTGAAAGTATCGACTTAATTGGTGTCCCTGAAAATGCCGTTATTCATGTGCGCGATCAAATGCCAGAAATGCAAACCGAAAAGGTAAAGCTCCAACAAATCTTCATGAACTTAATTCATAATGCTGTTAAGTATAATGATAAGGAAGATATTCAAGTGGATATCGGTTGTGAAGATATGGGTGCTGAATATAAGTTCTATGTTAAGGATAATGGTCCCGGTATCGAGAGTAAATACCACGATAAAATTTTTGTCATCTTCCAAACGCTTAATGCGCGCGACGAAGTGGAGGCTCGAGGTGTCGGACTGGCAATAGTTAAGAAAATTATTGAAGAGGAAGGTGGTCGTATTTGGGTTGAATCAGAAAAAGGCAAAGGTGCCACTTTTTGTTTTACTTGGCCTAAAGTGCGCCGAAACCCTGCGGAAGTTGTCCTCGACTACGAATATGAACTAGCCTGAAACATTAATTGTTTTCTTGCGTAAGAGGTATAAAAAACCACCATACCATGAAAATTGTTTCAAAATCAAACGCAGCTGCTCCTGTTTATCAGGAATTAGAAAATCATGTTCGTTCAATTAAAACATTATTGAATGAGTTAGAGCCTTCTGAACGTCTTCGTTATATGAATGAGCTTTTTGTGCGTTTACTCCCTGAAAGAAATAATAATACTGAATCAGCGCAAGAGAAAATTATTTCTCGCCTTCGTTCTACAAATTCTTCTTCTCAACTTACGTTGAATGCTTTGTCGAAAGAACAACAACGCTTGATTAATAAGCTGACTTCAGCAACCGATCGCCTTCATCGCGAGATGAATGATGATTCTATCTGATTCATCATTTCTAAAAAAAGATTCATTCCCTTTTTCGCTTCTTCGTTGAGGTCGTATTTGATGTATTCTTTCAAATAACTCAATGTCGAAATAGTGGGATGTCCTGTTTCTATCTTTTTAGCAATTTCATTGCGGTGCTTAAGCCCTTCTGAAAAACTTTCGTTTAAATTCTTAATGTCTTCGTTGTCGATTGCTTTGTTTGCAATCCAACATGCAAATACAAATGGTAGGCCGGTGAATTTTTTCCATTCTCCGGCTAAATCATATACGTACTTGAATTGTGAACTGTATTTTAGTGCTCTGTCGCCAATAATTACTAACCCTTCGTTTTTTTGAAGGTCTAAAAAGTGATCACTTTCTTCTTTCCAAGTTACTTCTTTCTTCCAGTGATTCTCGATTAGTATTCTTGCTAATGTTACCGATGTGCGCGATTCGTTGTCCTTGGTAATGACTTCTATTTCTTCTAGCGGATCATTCGATACTAATAACACTGATCCTACTTCTCCATTCGCCGATATGCAGTAGTCGGTTATTACATTTCCGCCTTTCACTTTCGGTAACATCGCTATCGGCATCAACCCAATATCCGCACTTCCATTAATTACTTTTTCAGCACATATCGAAGGAATGTCTTTGCTGATATTGTATTGTTGCTTGATTTTTTCTTGTTCTAATCCCGCAACAAATGGAAGCGAATTCAAATAGGATACAACAGAAATGTTGAGCTTGCTTTTCTCCATTGTTAATGCAATATCTTATACACCAATTCTCTTAACAAATCTCCTTCCGGCGTGCCGTTGTTGTTTACTCCTTTCGATTTTAAATCGTATTCTCTTAAGGTGCTGATGATCTGCTCCGTCTTCGCAAAGGGATAGTTCTTCGCTGCATTTATGTATTCTTCAACAAAAAACGGATTCACTTTTAATGCCACCGCAACATTGTTTTTCGATTTGTCAACTAATGCATGGTACAACAAAATCTTCGAGAAATAACTGTAGAAGTTGAAGATCGTTAACACAAAGGGATTACTCTTCGGATTAGCTCTGAAGTAGTTTACAATCCTTGTTGCTTTTATGATATCTCTTTTTCCTAATGCCGAATTCAATTCGAAAATATTGAAGTCTTTACTGATTCCAATATTGGTTTCAATGATCGATACATCTATCGTTGTGCCCGGCTTCTGATTAATAAGTAGCTTGTCGCATTCGTTCACTACCTTCGATAGGTCAGTGCCTAAATGATCGGCCATTAACTTCGCTGCTACTGGAGCTATCTTGAAGTTTTTTTCAGCTAAATATTTTTCAATCCATTCGGGTACTTTGTTCTCGTAAATTTTCTTCGACTCGTATACAATCCCATTTTTTTCTAATGCTTTGTATATCTTCCCTCGTTTGTCAAGCGTTTTGTACTTCACACAGAATACAAGTACTGTCGATTTTAAAGGATTGTTCAAGTAGTTGATCAGCGGATTTTTCTCTGCCGGCTCATCTTCTTTTTCGTTGTCGTCGTCGTCCGATTTTCTTCCCATCAGCGCTTTGAAATCTTGCGCTTCTTTTACGATCACTACTTGATAGTTCGCCATCATCGGATATCGCTTGGCAATACTCACCATCTCCGGCGCTTCTAAATCTCTTCCGTAAACAACACTCTGATTGAATTCTTTTTCCATGTCGTCTAACACAGAACTTTCTAATAAATCAGAGATTTTATCAATGTAAAATGCTTCATCACCTTGTAGTAAATATACAGGATGATAAATCTTGTTCTTGATGTCTCGTACTAGCTCGTCGTAACTTTTTATCGCCACTGGTATTCTTTTTTTTTATTCGTTTTCGTTAAAAGCGGAGATGCTTCACCGTTAGTCCGTTGTTGATTAATTCATTCAATGCGGCAATGCCGATCTTTAAATGATCTTCCACATAATTCTTGGTTACCTTAGTATCGCTATTAGCTGTTTTGATTCCTTCCGGGATCATCGGTTGATCTGATACTAACAATAATGCGCCGGTCGGGATTTTGTTCACGAATCCTGCAACAAATATTGTTGCCGTTTCCATGTCAATTCCCATTGAGCGTGTCGATTGTAGATATTTTTTAAATTCTGTATCATGCTCCCATACTCTGCGGTTCGTAGTATATACAGTTCCTGTCCAATAGTCTTTGTTGAAATTTCTTATGGTCGTCGATACCGCTTTTTGTAAGCTGAAGGCCGGTAACGCAGGTACTTCTTTCGGTAAATAGTCGTTCGATGTTCCGTCGCCTCTAATAGCAGCAATCGGTAATATCAAATCGCCCAACTTGTTTTTTTTCTTTAATCCCCCACACTTACCTAGGAATAATACCGATTTTGGTGAAATTGCGCTCAAAAGATCCATTACTGTTGCCGCATTCGGACTACCCATTCCAAAGTTGATGATCGTAATCCCGTTTGCAGTCGCATTCGGCATCGGCTTGTCTATCCCAACTACCGGTACTTTGTACCATTTGGAGAAAAGTGTTACGTAATGTTGAAAATTGGTGAGCAAAATATAACTCCCGAATTTCGATAATTCTTGTCCTGTGTATCTGGGTAACCAGTTGTCTACTATCTCTTTTTTGTTTTTCATGTCCTGTCCTCTTCTTTTTATTTTAGTGGTTGACGTATCTTCGCAGCATGAGCAATGATCAGCTGATTTTATTAAACTTGCCCGAGTTCGAATTCGCCATTAAAACGGAAGGACAAAGTAAGCAAATATTTGACCCCGTTCGGAAGAGATTTGTAACTCTTACGCCCGAAGAGTGGGTCCGCCAGCATTTTTTGCGTTATATGACCGATTACAGATCTTACCCCGCTTCCTTGCTGGCAGTAGAGAAACAGGTAAAAGTCAATAACTTAAACCAGCGCGCCGATATCGTAGTGTATAATCGTGAGGGTAAACCTTGGCTGCTCGTAGAGTGCAAAGCCCCATCGGTAAATATCGACCACGATACTTTTTTACAGGCCGCTCGCTATAATTTGTCTCTCAGTGTGCCTTTTTTCGCGCTGACCAACGGAATTGAACATTTCTGCTTGTACTTCAATGGGGAGGTTTTCGAGTTCTTAAACGATCTACCCGATTTCCCTGCTGTTTAAGGTTATCTCCTAACCACCGCCTTCGAGTGTGGTTTATGCTTATTTTTGTTCTGTATATTCAATTATGGAAATTATTTATCTCATCATAGGTATTCTTGTCGGTGCCGCCGTAGGTTGGCTCGCCGCTAAGTCGCGTTTTAATGTTCCGGTGGTAGCAAGCCAAGATGCTCTCGAAGCCGACAAGAAAAATGCTGTTTTGTCGCAACAGCTTGCCGATACCCGAGCTTCAGTTGCTGCTCTCGAAGCTACTGTAGCTCAGTTGCGCAGCGATGTGAGTTCTTCTCATTCGGAGTCGGCTCACTGGAAAGCGAATTTTGAGGCTGCCGAAAATCGTCTCAAAGAGGAGAAGTCGGAGCACGAGAAATTACAGACTTTATTGAAAGAGCAGTTTAGCAATATCGCGAATGAGGTGGTGCTGCATAATTCAAAACGTATTCAGGAGGAGCATAAATCTCGACTCGATGATGTTTTATCTCCGTTGCGCGAAAAAATCGATAAGTTCGAATCTCAGGTGAAGATTACTCATGAAGAGCGTATTCGTGAACATCAATCGCTGAAGGAACAACTTGCGCAGCTCCAAACAATGAATAAGTCGATCGGTGATGAGGCGCGTAACTTGGTTACCGCTCTCAAAGGTCAAACGAAAACGCAAGGTAACTGGGGCGAGATGATCCTCGAGAAAGTACTCGAGCGTTCAGGACTAATGAAAGGTCGTGAGTATTCAGTGCAAGCTAGCATGACGAATGATGAAGGCCGTCGTTTGCAACCCGACGTGATTATCAATCTCCCCGAAGGAAGAAGTTTAGTGGTCGATTCGAAAGTTTCATTAATTGCTTATGAGCGTTATTCTTCTGCCGATACCGATGAGTTGAAAGAGGCTTTCTTGAAAGAGCATATCGCTTCGCTGCGAAAACATGTGCGCGATTTAAGCGGAAAGAGTTACCAGAATTTATATGCTATCAATACACTCGATTTCGTGCTGCTATTCGTTCCTATCGAACCTGCTTTTTCTATAGCGGTGGAATCAGATCCCGAGTTGTTTAATGAGGCTTTCGAACGGAATATAGTTATCGTTACTACGTCAACGTTATTAGCTACGCTGAGAACTATTGCTAGTATCTGGCGACTCGAATACCAAAATAAAAATTCGTTGGAGATTGCTCGTCAAGCCGGCGACTTATACGATAAATTATCTGCTCATCTCGACGATTTAATTTCTGTCGGTGGTAAAATGAAAGATGCCGATAAAGCTTACGAGGCTGCAATGAATAAATTGTATTCAGGTAAAGGAAATCTAATCGCTCGTGTTGAGAATTTGAAAAAACTCGGATTGAAAACTACGAAGCAGGTAAATCAAAAATTACTCGATCGCACCGAAGGTCTTGATGATTCTTCTGATGTTGCGATTCCGGGTAATAACGCTTAATTGAATGTCACAAAGATCTTTTTATGCATGGTTGCTGCTGCTGTTGCTTACGGCTTGCGGTCCCGTGTCTAAATTGAATCGTGAAAATCTTAGCACTCATCTCGATTATAATTTCGCTGCTTCTGCTCCCGATTATACCATCTTGCATGTCGATAGTGATACTTCTGTTTTAGTTTATCGTATCCCCGTGGAGGATGTGCTACGCAAAAATACCGATGGAAATTTTTATGGTAAACTGAAATTGCATTTTGCTTTGATGCCCGGCTACAATCAAACATCTATTCTCGATAGTGGTTCGTTTATTTTTACTGTCGATAGCGGTGCACAAGAGTTAACAGGAAATATTAAGTTTAAAATTAGCCGTTCGCAAATTGCCGTTATGCGAATTGATCTCACCGATGTTTACAGAAACTTCTCGGGATTCCGTTTTGTTGATGTCGATAAGTCAGAATCAGGAATTCGTCAGTTTTTCTCGCTCTATGATGAGAACGATAAAATTAAATTCAACAATTTCATATATCCCGATCAACAGTTTAACTTGCGTTGCTTCGCTCCGGCAATCAGCGATTCTTTTTATGTGAGTTGTTATTATCGCAATTTCCCTTTGGCTGCTCCTCCGTTCAAAGAGGAAGATGATAAAGTTTTTTCGATGATCCCCGATAGCGTCTTTGCGGTTTCGGTTGCAGATGTTTCTTCGTTAAGGCTTCACCGTTATGGATTCTTACATTTTAAGTTGAATAAAAGCGATCGCAACGGATTTACTTTGTTCGTGCTTCCGGAGAATTTTCCAATCGTGAATTCTGCTTCGCAGTTGATTGAGTCTACTCGTTATATCACAACCGCAAAGGAGCATAAAGAGTTGATGGCGTCCGCCGAAAAGAAAAAAGCACTCGATAATTTTTGGTTGTCGGTAGGAGGGAATGCAAACAATGCAAAGGCTTTGATTCGTGAGTATTATTCTCGTGTTCAACATGCTAACCGCTTGTTTTCTTCTTATCTCGAAGGATGGCGCACCGATCGTGGTATGATCTATATTATCTTTGGTGAGCCTCAATCGGTGTATCGTAGTAATGATAGTGAACAATGGACGTACTCTACTATGGTGAATAGCCCTGATCTGGTATTCGCTTTTAAACGTGTGGGAAATCCGTTTTCAAACAATGATTATAGTTTAATTCGTCAGTTATATTATGAAAATGCTTGGTATATGTCGGTCGATCAATGGCGACAGGGAAGAGCAGTTAATTCAAAAGAATGAGAGATAATTTCCAACATAGAAATAATCGTAATAACGATAATGATGCTTCCATGATTTATGGTACCAGAGCAATTCTGGAGGCTATTAAATCGGGAAAAGAACTTGAGCGTTTGTTCGTGCAAGCAGGATTGAATAATCCTCTAATGCGCGAATTAAAGACTGAGTTGAAAGCTGCCGATATTATGTACCAGCAAGTGCCGGTTGAAAAGTTGAATCGCTTAACACGCCAAAATCATCAGGGCGTTGTGGGATATATTTCAGAGGTGCAATATAGTAGAGTAGAGGAGATCGTTCCCGGAATATTTGAGTCGGGTAAGGTGCCGCTTATCTTAATCCTCGATCGTATCACCGATACGCGTAACTTGGGTGCTATCGCTCGTACTGCTGAATGCTCAGGTGTGAATGCCATCGTAATTCCTTCTCGTGGTTCTGCATTGATTAATGCCGATACTGTTAAAACGTCAGCAGGTGCTTTGCATCATCTTCCCGTTTGCCGTGAGGATAATCTGAAAACTACTATCGATTATTTAAAGGAATCCGGTTTTTATATCGTGGCTTGTTCTGAGAAAACCGATAAGTATGTTTTCGATATCGATTTTAAAAAACCGCTCGCTATCATTATGGGTAGTGAAGAGAATGGAGTTTCTCCTGAATATATGAAGAAGTGTGATGCGATTGCGAAAATTCCGATGTCGGGACATATCGAGTCGTATAATGTTTCTGTTGCAGCGGGAATGATTTTGTTTGAAACGATGCGTCAAAGATTTGTGAAATGAAAAAGTTTTCGATTGAGGATAAATTGGCGTTGTTGTTTGTACTGTTAGGTACTGCAATGCGTTTTTATAATTATTCGAATTGGTCGTTGTCGAATGATGAGTTGAGTGCAATGGCTCGTCTGCAATTTCCTTCTTTTGCTGAGATGATCGAAAAGGGCGTGAAGCTCGATGATATGCATCCTATGGGAGTGCAGTCGTTTCTGTGGCTGTGGACACACCTCACGGGATTGTCTGATGCTATGTTTCGATTGCCTTTCGTGTTGATGGGCTCGCTTTCGTTAGTGTTCTTTTATTTGATCGCTGCGAAGTGGTTTAATAAATCATCAGCTTTGTTTTCGCTAGCCGTGTTTTCTGCTTTGCAGTTTCCGATTCTGTATAGTCAATTGGCGCGTCCGTATAGCCCGGGAATGTTGTTTAGTTTGATGTTTGTTTATGCATGGACAAACATTGTTTTTCCTGATGAAACTCCTTCGAAAAAATTTAGTAAGTGGAATGTCTTGTTGGTGCTCTCAGGTGCTGCAGCAATGTATACCCATTATTTTAGTTTTATGTTTGTCGGTATCGTGGGCTTATCGGGATTGTTCTTTTTGAAAAAAGAGTCGTATTTAAGTTTTCTTATCTCCGGTGCATTGATGTTCTTACTATACATTCCAAATCTTGATGTATTCTTCTATCAGTTTGGTGTCGGTGGATTAGGCGGACCGGAAGGTTGGCTCGGGCCACCTCAGAAAGATGCAATCTGGAAATATGTGTTGTATGGTTTTAATGGAGATTATATTATCACAGGTATTTTATTGATCGCATTTTTTGCTTCTATGTTTTATTTCAAAGGGCAAAATGATAAACGATTTAAGTGGTTGGCATTTGTTTTTGCCATGCTTCCTGCTGTGATAGCGTACTTCTATTCGATTTATAAAAACCCGGTTTTCCAATATTCTATTCTGATCTTCGGATTTCCTTTTTTGGTGATGTGGATTTTCTCTAATCTGCCTTCTGTAAAATGGAATAAAATAGAATCATCGTTCTTGGCAGTTGCATTTATGATGACATTCGTTAGCACAGTCTTTGCCCAACGTTTTTATTCAACTGAACATTTTGCAGTGTTTAAAGATTTAGCAGTTCGCATATCCGATTTAACCGAAAAATATGGTAAAGAGAATATCGATTATACAGTAAACGTCATTAAGCCTTACTACTTCGATCATTATGCAAGTACTCAAAAAAATAAAGTAGAGTTCTTGCAATACCGATGCAATCAATCATCCGATTATCGCGCTTTAGACTCGTTGCTTGCAATAAGCAATAAACCTTTCTTCTTGCATGCTTGGTCGAATAATTATCATGCTCCCGAACTCGAGTTGAGAATTAAAAAGTACTTTCCTTTTGTTGCTGAACGCGACACACATTTTAATGCGGGATTAGTTTTGTATAGTAAAAAGGATTTGAAAAATAATGTGTACAATCCTGAAGTCGTTTACGATGAAACTAACGATTTCGAAAAAGACATGTGGGGCATCGATCGTAAAATGATAAAGGAATCGCCGAATGCCTTCAGCGGAAAAATGATTACTTATCTCGATTCCACTCTTGAATATTCTGCAACTTATCAAGCGAAAGTGGATAATATCGGATTAACAAAAGATCGCACGCTGATGGTTTCTGTTCAAGCAAAAATGAATGAGCTTCCCATCTTCGATAAGTTAATGCTTGTTGTTTCTCTCGAAGATAAAGAAGGTAAAAGTAAAGTCTGGCGTAGCGAACAATTTGCTCCGTATAAAATTGTTCCCGGCCAATGGACAAGCATCTACTACGGATTTAAATACATCGACGATATCAATCCCGATGACATCATTAAAATTTACGTCTACAACCCCGGCAAATACTCCGTCGACCTCGACGATTTCAGAGTGCTAGTCACCAAATAAAAAAAAGTCCCGATCATTCTCGGGACTTTTTTATTTACTAAAATTTTAATCTTTCTAACTCAGCGATTTAATTCATAAATGATTTTAAGGTTGATTGCGTTTGAAATGTATAGATGCCTCATTGGTACAGGCCCCATAAGAATGGGTATTTCGAAACGAATTAGCAGGAATGGTATATTGGACGTGAAAGATTTCATGGGTGACTAAATTGCGTAGCAATTCTCCGCGTCCGCAAAAGCACCCGTAGCATACCGCGCTACTAAACTTTTCTTGGCGTATGCCCTATGGGGCACGCTGCGGTTAAATGATAAAGACACAAGCTACAGTTTGATCTTGGTTCAAATCAAGTTGCATATCAATTTTGAAAAGCGATGTTTCTTTTAACCTCTTTTTAAAATCATCGCCTCTCCTCCAAAATCCCCCTAAAAATTAAACCCAAACGTCACCAACAACCTATTGTCTTTCTCATTATAAGTTATCCCGTCTACCACTTGGCTATCCATAGAGTATGGTCTTAAGAACGATCCGGTTTCAGTATGCGCCACCGCAAAATCAATAAAGTATTTTTCTTGTCTGATGCCGAAGCCTGCAGTGATTCCAGTCTTCGATAAATCTGTTGATGTGCTTCCTTTGTATGCCGATTTAAATGGCGATGTTGAATGAAACGCCCCAACTCTAAATCGTAAATTGTCGAATCGTAATTCTCCACCTACTCGTATGTTATGTGATGCAGTGTATTTGTTGTCGATGGCAGAATTCGCAGGATCGAAATCCGATTTAAAAGTTTTGTCAACCGGTGTAATCGAGCCCATGCTATAATCGATGTATTCGTATTCGATATTAAACGCTCCTGTCTTTCCTGCAATCGCAGCAATGCTTCCGATAAAACGGAATGGCGTTACTATGTCATATTGAAATGGAATCGATGCAGGTGATGCATAGTCTAAATATTCTACAACTCCATTCGTGTCTTCTAATTGCGCACTGATAGTTGTATTGTATTCGTCAGTGAGCGTATAGTAGGTAGGTGTGTGAATAGCTAGTCCGATGCGTAATGCTTCAATTGGTTTGTAAATCATCCCAACTTTGAAGTTGATTCCTGTACCATCTGTTTTTAAATGCGACGATAATGTATAACTTTTAAATCCGGGAATAGTATCTGCCGCATCTGTTTCTGTCCAGTCAATGTCTTCGTTGTAGTTTACTGTTGTTAATCCCAACGTAGCTCCAAGAAATAATTTGTTTTCATAGTTGGCTGCGAATGAAAAATCCCATTCTCCTTGTCCACCTCTCGTTTTTACTTTTCTTATTTGCTTCGCTCCTGCATAAGGAATAGCATTGTAATAGTAAGTGTCGGTACCAACATTCACCGAATCTAACAAGTAAGTTTGCCATGCAAGATTTACATCAAACGGAAAATCACTCGAGATATAATCAGCATTCGATCCGTTATAATCGCTGCTTGCTTGATAGTACGGAAAGCCGCCACCGTTAGTAAGCGTTCCCAGCTCTTCGGAGTAGGAGTGTAGCAATGAGTTTTTACTGTTCACCGACATTGCATTGCTGTTGCCGCTGAAGTCATTCGTTTTGTTATATCCGATTCCGAATGAAAATCCTTTCCATTCACTGTATTCTTTTTTTGATGGCGTAGCCCATACAAGTCCGAAGTTCCCGAACCCGAATTTCAAACGACTTTCTTTTTCGCTGTTGCTTAAGTAGTCGCTCTCTGTGCTGCGTAAATTGAAAAATGGCGATAGCGTAACTTCTGATCTTCTGTAAAGACCTAGTCCCGCGGGATTCATCATCGCTGTGCTGAAGTCTGCTCCTAAAGCGCCAAATGAATTGCCCATGCCTAACGATCTTGCTGTACTTCCGTAGTTGAGCATTCCATAGCGTAATACGTCTGCATCTGTTTGTGCCGAAGCTATGCTGAACGTGATCCCTGCTGTTATTGTAAGAAGAATTTTCTTGAACATAGTTGATTTGGGTTGAACGAAAAAAACTGTTTCACTTCCCGACTACGAATGATAGGACCTTCGCTTCGATGGTGAAACAGTTTATTGTTATTGTAACCTAATGTTTAACTGATTATCGTCTGCGTCCGCCACCATTTCCGCTGCTGCTTCCACTTGAACTACGTGGAGATGGAGCGCTATAGCTTGGTGAACTTTGTTGTTGACGCGGTGCCGGAGCTGAATAGCTCGGAGTGCTTTGTTGTTGACGTGGCGCAGGCTCTACAGTTCTAGGACTGCTTGTTTTTGGCGCATCGTATGATCTCGGATTGTTATTGTCTCTTGGCGATTCATATGACCTCGGACTATTTCCGTTGTTTCTTGGTGCATCGTAACTACGCGGTGTGCTGTTATCTCTCGGTGTATCGTATGAACGCGGTGTGTTATTTTCTCTTGGCGTGTTGTTGTTGCGTGGAGACTCGTAGTTGCGCGGAGTGTTGTTTTCTCTTGGCGTATTGTTGTTACGTGGAGTATCGTAGTTGCGAGGAGTGTTATTTTCTCTTGGCGTATTGTTGTCGAGTGGCGATTCATAATTACGCGGAGTATTATTCTCTCTCGGTGTATTGTTATCGCGTGGCGTCTCGTTTGTTCTTGGCGTACTGTATTCGCTTGGTGATGTTGTACGTGGTGTGTTGTTATTACGTGGAGTAGTTGTACGTGGAGTGTTTTCTCTCGGTGTTTCTATCTGACGTGGTGTGTTATTATCACGTGGAGTAGTTGTACGCGGAGTATTTTCTCTCGGAGTTTCTGTCTGACGCGGTGTGTTGTTGTCGCGAGGAGTTACTGTTCTCGGTGTATTTATATCGCCTTTTGTGCGAGGATCTGCAGGACGAACAGTGCGTGGCTCTGAAGCAGGTGTTACTGTAGATCTGATATCACGTTTCGGGCGACCAATCGCTTCTATACCGTCACTTGAGACAAATGAACGAGGATTTTTCACTGCATCTCCTCCTCCGTAAAGTTCTCCTAAGTTTCTTCCGCCTCGCGGTGTGTTGTTGGCTGTTACACCTCTTCCGCCACCTCTAGGACCATAATAGTAACTGTATGAATCCATACTATTATAGTAGTAAGGGTTGAAACTTCCATTGTATAGTCCGGCATAGTAACCGTTCATATATCCTTGGTTGTATCCGTTCCAGTATCCGTTATTGAAGCCGTTATTATATCCGCCCCATCCGTAATATGGAGATGAATACCATGGGTTATAGTATGATCCATAATATCCACCATAATATGAAGGCCAAGCATTTCCAATCGAAATGCTGATTCCCGGTGTCCAGAAACATGGCGACCACCAGCTGTACGTTGTGTATAAACTTACCCCGTATGAATATGGGTTGTAGTCATACCAGTACATATTAGTATAGTATGAATCGTAATAGTTCCATCCGTAAGGGTGGTGAAAGCGACGTAATCGTGCCGAGTAGGCATAATCATAGTAATCGTCGTCGTCGTAATAGTTGTTTGTTACGTAGGTATTTCCCTTTCCGTCAGAATATTGCTCAGTGTCACCGTTGTTTTGGTCTGAGAAACGCTCGTTGGAAGAGTTATTACTGTTATCGCTGTTCTGATAGGAATTATCGGAGTTGTTTTGCTCGGCAGCTCGGTTCTCTTGGTTGTCTTGGTTGCTGCTGTATTGCTCCGGTTGTGCGGCAGGTTGCGATCCTGACCCCTCATCACGACGGTAGTTATCGGCCGTAGCGTCTTTGTTTGAAAAATAAACGTCGTCGTAATCCCTAGCTGAAATTCTGTTCGTAGAACAGGAGCTGATGTACATCGCCGATGCAATCAGCATAAAAGTTACCTTTTTCATGGTGTTTTCTCCTATCATTTGACAACAAATACCTGTTTTAGTTTAATCCCGAATTGGTAATGTGCTGCCAGTTGTTCAATTTTGTTGTCTAAACCACAGGCAAACACAGTGCCAAATTTTTGTAAAGGTAGAAAGGTATGAGCGAACAATTAACGTCAAGAGAAGAAAATTATTCTCAATGGTACCAGGATCTGGTAATTAAGGCCGATTTGGCCGAGAACTCTGCAGTAAGAGGCTGCATGGTAATTAAACCTTATGGATATGCTATCTGGGAAAAGATGCAGCAGGAACTCGACCGCCGTTTTAAAGAAACAGGTCACGTAAATGCTTATTTCCCCCTATTTATACCCAAATCGTTCTTTAGTAAAGAGGCTAGCCATGTCGACGGATTTGCTAAAGAATGTGCCGTAGTGACTCACTATCGCCTTAAAAATGACCCTAATGGCGGAGGAATTATTGTTGATGAAGAGGCAAAGCTCGAGGAAGAATTAATCGTGCGTCCTACTTCCGAAACAATTATTTGGAATACTTACCGAGGATGGATCGAGTCGTACCGCGATTTGCCGATTTTGGTGAACCAATGGGCAAATGTGGTGCGCTGGGAAATGCGTACTCGCTTGTTCTTACGTACTGCCGAGTTCTTATGGCAAGAAGGTCATACTGCGCATGCTACTGCAGAAGATGCTGTAGAAGAGACAGTTAGAATGCTTGACGTATATGCCGATTTCGCCGAAAATATCTTAGCAATCCCTGTTGTGAAGGGTATGAAGTCGCCAAATGAGCGCTTCGCCGGTGCTATCGATACTTATTGTATTGAGGCTTTAATGCAAGACGGAAAAGCTTTGCAGGCCGGTACTTCACACTTCTTAGGACAAAATTTCGCGAAAGCTTTTGATGTGAAATTTACTACTAAGGAAGGAAAACGTGAATATGTTTGGGCTACTTCTTGGGGTGTTTCTACACGTTTAATGGGTGCTTTGGTGATGGCACATTCCGACGATCAGGGATTAGTATTGCCTCCTCGCTTAGCTCCTATTCAAGTGGTGATTATTCCGATTTTTAAAGGTGAAAATCAATTGTATGCTATTAACGAAAAAGTAGCTGAATTGAAAAAAGCACTCGAGAAAAAAGGAATTTCTGTGAAGTATGATAACCGCGATACCCATAAACCGGGATGGAAATTTGCCGAGTATGAGTTGAAAGGCGTTCCGGTTCGTATAGCTATCGGTCCACGTGATCTCGAAAACGGTACTGTTGAAGTTGCTCGCCGCGATACTAAAGAGAAGGCGGTATATCAAATGACTGATCTGCATATCAAGATTGAACATTTGTTAGAGCAGATTCAAGATAATATCTATCGCAAAGCGCTCGACTTCCGCGAAGAGAAAACGTATCGTGCCGATACATGGGATGAGTTTATGGATATCCTCGATAACAAAGGCGGATTCGTATATGCACATTGGGATGGTACCACTGAAACGGAAGTGAAGATTAAAGAACTTTCTAAAGCAACTATCCGTTGTATTCCACTCGATAACCAACCTGAAGATGGTAAGTGTATTCTTACCGGAAATCCTTCGGGTCAACGAGTGTTATTTGCACGTGCGTATTAATTTAATTTGTAATCGATGACTCCCGTAAACGATCAGGTGTTTCAGTTGCTGCGCACGAAAGCAAAGCAGAATAAAGATGCTACCGACGCTACCTTTCATGCTTTCACATCATTGAAATTAATTCTTCAACATATAGAAAGAGAATTAAAACATGTGATGGGAAAAGAAGATGCACGTATAAAAATTAAGTACACTGACAGAGGGACATTTGAAGCTGAATTGAAAGTGGCTGATGATGTGTTGATTTTTATTATGCATACCAATGCTTTTGTATTTGAACCCGGACATTCAATCTGGAAAACAGGTTATGTGAGTTTGAATAAAGCAAGAGGTACTTGCGGAATGATTAGCATTTATAATTTTCTTTCCGATGCCATGAAGTATGAAAGAGGAGGGGAGGCAGGACAACTTGTGGGACGCATTTTCGTGAATAGCGAAAACCATTTCTTTGTTGAAGGAAAGCGACAAATTGGAATTCTTCATAGCGATTATCCAACACAAGTAGTATCCGAAGAGCTTATGCAATCGATCGTTGAAGCTTGTTTAGTGTATTCAATGGATATCGACGTGAATGTCCCGCCAATTGATGCCATGAAAGAAATTACAGTAAGCGACGCTCTGAATTATACCATCCAAACAGCTATAGGAGAAACCAAAAAACTGGGATTCAAATTCCAAAATAGCGGTGACGATATAGAAGCATAAAAAGCTAAATTAAAATCAAGGAGAGCATTTCTAAAAGAGATGCTCTTTTTTTATGCATTTGAAGAATGAAAATTAAAAATGAACTTATGTTTAATAAAAAAACCGCCAATGAATCACCGACGGTTTTAAATTATTTATAATTCGTAATATCTATTCTCTATTCAAACGAGCTTCGCTCCATTAGCACATTAGGGAGTATTACACAAAGTGTGTCAATCAATATAACCAGCTCAAGAGAAAATGTTGACTTCAACAATGTTTAATTTGATTATATCGATATTCGAAGTCAACATTTTTGAGTGAGCCGCCGCCGGCAGGGCAAGCCCTGTGTT
>JAKPPP010000033.1 GCA_029547265.1 Bacteroidota bacterium | reverse complement strand
GCCATTGCTGCCGAGCGAGCGAACACCATACATAAAACTACTTTTAATGCTAATGGCCATGAGAAAGTCTGTCCGGTTTGAGTTACAGCCAAGGTATAACCAATAGCTGCGAATGGAAGAGCGAATACAGTATGACTGAATTTTACGAGCGATAAGTACTTCTCAATATTTTTAATCATGCTGCAAAGTTAATATTTTGATAATCTTCCTACATTTGGAGAACACAACCTCCAAAACTAAATGAAAATAACTTCCTTTAGATCCTGTTTTATTGCATTTTTCATTCTGATATCCACTGCGTTAGATGCGCAAGTGACCTTGTATCGTGATACATTGGTAAAAGTAATAGTTGCAGGAAATGAGATGAATAATGGATGGTCATGCGGATTAAATAGTCCCGTTTTTGCATCAATCGACTTAAATGGAGACGGTAAAAATGACTTTTTGGTTTTTGATGCGCAGACTTATCGTTTGAATGCATTTGAGAATGTTGGAACGGGTGGTACTCCGAATTACAAATATGCTCCGGAATACTTAAGTGTTTGTCCTGATGGTTTACAAGGATGGATTCGCACTTATGACTACGACAATGACGGAGATATGGATTTGTTTAGTTATAATAACGGAGGAATTCGAGTAGATAGAAATGATATAAATGCAGGCAACGGATTACATTTTACAAACGTGTCGATGCAATTGCCTTCAAATTATTTTGGATTTCAAACAAACCTATATTCGACGCGTGTAGATGCACCTGCATTAGTCGATATCGATAATGATGGCGACATGGATGTCATGGGATTTTCGATTAGCGGAAGTTGGATTGAATTAAATAAGAACTTGGCAATGGATTCGTTGGGAAATGCGAATCAATTTTTATTTTATAATGTACCTGGATGTTGGGGATATTTTTATAAAGAAGCATCAAAAAACAACGCAGTACTTCCTGTAAATGCAACTTGTCCTTTGTTGCCCGCTCATCCTTTCAGATTAAGTGAAGAAAATCAGATTATGGATTCAGGGTCGTCGATATGGGCAATAGATTTAGATGGTGATGGAGATAAAGATTTCTTATGTGGAGATAAAGTAGGAAGAAATTTATTGGAAGTACAAAACTGTGGAAATATAGATTCCGCTTATGCATGTGCGCAAGACACTTTATTTCCTTCGTACAATACACCGGCATCTATGAGAGATATTGCAGCGCCGCAATGTTTAGATGTAGATAACGATGGTGTTGTTGATTTACTAGTGACAAATTACAATAATAACGGTGAAGATTATAATAATGTTTTTTATTACAGAAATATTGGTTCAAATAATAACGTTCAATTTTCATTAACGCAAAATCGTTTTTTAGTGAATGAAATGATTGAAGTGGGGACGTCGGCTCATCCTGTATTTTTCGATTGGGATAGTGACGGAAAGAAAGATTTATTGATAAGCAATGATTCGTATTTCGACAATGGGAATTCGGTGAGCAAGGTAGCTTATTATCGAAATACATCGGTAGGAAGCAAGTATACATTTACGTTGATGAATGATAGTGCATTAAATTTTAGGACCTATGGATTAATTGGCACTCGATTAGCATTCGGCGATTTGAACGGAGATGGTGATGAAGATTTATTAGTAGGAGATGCAGATGGAAAGTTAGCTTACTTTCAAAATATTGCCGGCGCCGGACAAACTGCTATTTTCATCTTTTCGCAAGCCTTTTTTCAAAATATAGATGTCGGAAATGATGCAGCACCGCAATTAGTAGATGTAGATAGAGATGGATTACTTGATTTGGTGATTGGGGAGCGCAATGGGAATTTAAATTACTATAGAAATACAGGGTCAACATCATTTCCTGTGTTTACATTTCAAACGGCAACATTCGGAAATGTAGATGTGAAGCGAAGTGGAGGAAATGCGGGATATAGCTATCCTGTTTTGTTTGATAACGGTAGCGGCTATGAGCTATTAGTAGGATCCTACAGTGGATATATCTACAACTATAGTAACATTGACGGAAATCTCGGAGGTGCGTTTACGTTAGTAGATTCGTCGTACAAAAATCTATATGAGCCATTAAAATCATCGCCGGCGATGGCCGATATTGATGGCGACGGAGCATTTGATTTAGTTATCGGAAATCAATCGGGAGGAGTAGTGCTTTACACTCAGAATTCGTTGAATTCAATCGGCGAAAATTTAGTCTCTGAATTAAACGCGAAAATTTATCCTAATCCTATTAAAGACTATGTAACCTTAGAAATCGATAAAGAAATTTCAGATGGTAAAGTCCAACTAACAATTTATGATTTGTCGGGGAAAGAAATTTTAGCCAATGCACTCGCCTCTCAAACAAGTACAATAAATACTTCAACAATTTCATCCGGTTTTTATACGATGATTTTATCGCATAAAAAAGGAAGAAAGATGTTCAAGCTTATTAAAACGGATTAATGTTGAATAAGAATTTTTCTTGTCCCTGAAATATCTCCGGATGTAAGTTTTACCAAGTATAATCCCGGTGTTAATGCGGATGTTTCGATGGTTTTATTATTCGCTTCAAATATTCCTGAGTAAACAATCGCTCCTGTGCAATTGTAAATAGAAACAGAAGTGTTTTTGTTGCTATTTGCATTGCTGATTTGTAGAACATTGTTAGCAGGATTCGGATAGACATCAAATGTCAAATTATTTAATTCGTGAATTCCCGAAGCGGAACATCCCGTCATTAAAGTAAAGGCATCTAATTTTCCGTGTCCCCAATCATTATTCGGCAGTGAAGAACCTGTGAATAGGTCGGTTGCTGCGCATAGAGTGATTCGGTTTTTTATATCCAGCCATGAAGCATTCGGATTCATTTGAAAATAAAGAGCGATGCTACCGGCAACAGCAGGAGCTGCTGAAGAAGTGCCTCCATCTCTGATATGTTTTCCATCGAAAGCAAGTTTGTAAGGTTGGTTAGCGATAAACCAAGCTTGTGCTGATGTAGGTAAAGCCGATAAAGTATATTCTCCCGTAGAAGTAATATCAGGTTTGGTTCTGCCATCGCGAGTTGGACCCTTGCTTGAGCTAGCTGCTAATTCTCCTTCAGTAAGAGGGAAAGTTTGCAAATTGCCGTTGTAGTCCATAAAGTTGTTTCTGTTAACATATTGACCTGTCGTAATAACTTTATCACTGCATTGGAAACTGCTGCAAATTGTTTGGTTATAATCGGGATAAACATAGTTTGAAATATTCGGATAGAATCCCGGGGCAGGTATTCCGGTATTAATCATGTCGAACGACCATACGTCGAATTTGCCTGAACCCTTACTCATCAATCTAAAATAATCGAATGCTGAATCAGGATTGATATAATAGATAAAGCTGTATTTGTTTCCGATCAGTTGTCCATAGGTTTGATATGTTGCCAAACGGTGTCCAGTGTTACTGATGATCGAATCGTTTTTAAGTACACCAACATTTCCTGTTATTCCAATAAAAGGTTTTTGTGCAACACTCTTAATGTTAGGCGTAGTAACATCGGCACCAATTGCCACTCTGATATTTTTAAAGTCGGCAGTGTCGGCCCAAAGTTCAATATAGATTGGAGAAGAAGTGTTATAAAACCAGGTTAATAATGTATCGCCACCGGTAGCATGTAAATGCTGAAGATGATGAGCAATATTTCCTGCATTTCCAGCTGCTGCCACTAAGCTGCGACCTGTCTGTGCAGTGATTAAATTGTCGATTGTCTGTGCGGCTAAATCTCTTCCGTCGTGTGAGCCATAATATGTTCCTGCGCTAATATTAATTACGCAAGGTTTGTTTAAAGAATCTGCTTTATCGAAAATATATTTCACGGCATCGGCTACACTGCCAAGCCAAGCGTTATCAGCTTGGTTGAAATTTAATTTCACAGCAATAATATCAGCCTTTGGTGCGGCGCCTTTAAACACAATATTCGTGTTGCCATTACTTGTAGCAATTCCTGTTACATGAGTTCCGTGTGCGCCTAAATCGTCGGTTGCAGAAGCAAGTCCAGCATTAATATCGGCAGCAGAAAATTGTTGTCCGTAGTTATAAGGCTGAGGCGCATTCGGGCCGGTAGCCAATACATGATCCCAAACCCATAGAATTCTTGTATTACCCAAAGAGTCTTTAAAATCGGGGTGGCTTATATCGATTCCGGTATCAATAACACCTACGATAACACCCGAACCATTATAGCCTTGTGTTAAAGGAGATATTCCATTTTGAACTTTATCTATTTTATTGTTAATCAGCATTTTGTCGTTCATAGGTTGAAGATTTAAGTGACCTTCTTCCATTCTGAAAACATGAGGATCTAAAGAAAGTGATACAATTCGATCAGCCGGTACTGTTGCTGAAATGATATTTCCGGCAGCAAATTTGAAAGTACCTCCAATGCGAGGCAGTTCTTCTCTTAGGTAATTCACATCCCCTTTTATGAGGACTGAAATAGGCGTTTGTGCGGCTGTTTCCGATTGTGATAGCTGTAAAAGTTTGAAGTTCAGCTTAGTGTCTTGTGCGAAAGAGAAATTTGCTAATCCTGATAACACGCTGAAAAGGAAAAATATTTTACGGAAGTTGTTCATGTTTTTTATTCGTTTTTAGTAGTGCTTTTCTGTTTCCTTTCTCGATAGAAAGAGATACTTTTGCATTCCTTTC
>JAKPPP010000032.1 GCA_029547265.1 Bacteroidota bacterium | reverse complement strand
AGAACAATTGCCGGAGGTGGCTGCTGAATTATTGCAGTTTGCCTCCTCTCAAAAAATATTCTGCTTACATGGAGAAATGGGAGCGGGAAAGACAACCTTTGTTAAAGAGTTAAGTAAAACGTTAGGAGTTAGCGATGAAGTGCAAAGTCCGACGTTCTCTATCGTTAATGAATACAAAGCAGCTTCGGGAGATCCTGTCTTTCATTTTGACTTTTACAGGTTAAAGAGATTAGAGGAAGCGTATGATATCGGTTATGAAGATTACGTGTTTTCGGGACATTATTGCTTCATAGAGTGGCCCGAAAAGGTCGAAAGTTTGTTAAATTTTGCAAAAGCAGATATTTTTATCACATCAGAAATAAATACACGCACAATTACATGTCGTTATGAGTAAGCAATTCAAAGGAATCAGCACATTAGCCCAGCAAGGGGTAATGATGCCACAGGAAAGTGTTTTAGAAGTAGGTAAGCTTCGCCAAAATCTTTACATTGGGATACCGAAAGAAACATCATTCCAAGAGAATAGGATTCCTTTAGTGCCGGAATCGGTTGCGGTTTTAGTTAACAACGGACATCAAATTTTAGTAGAAACCGGAGCGGGAAAGAATGCCAATTTTACGGATTCAGATTATAGCGAAGCCGGAGCAAAAATCGCTTACTCAACAAAAGAAGTTTATCAATCTGATTTAATTATAAAAGTTGCTCCGCCATCATTAGAAGAGCTCGATTATTTTAAAGACAAGCAGTCGTTAATGTCGATTCTTCAAATCGGGATGCAGCAAGAAGGATTTCTTCAACGCTTGTCGACTAAAAAAATCACGGCATTAGCGTATGAATATCTACGCGATGAAACTGATGTGTATCCTGTAATTCAAGCAATGAGTGAAATTGTTGGAAGTACTTCGATATTGATTGCCTCTGAATTACTAAGTAATACAGCCGGTGGAAAAGGTGAATTGTTAGGAGGTGTTCCGGGAATTCCTCCAACGGAAGTGGTGATTTTAGGCGCAGGAACAGTAGGTGAGTATGCTGCTAGAGCTGCACTTGGGTTAGGAGCAAACGTTAAAGTGTTTGACAATTCCATTTATAAGCTAAGAAGATTACAAAGAAACCTTGGTTCACGCGTTTATACATCGACATTAAATCCTGCTAACCTACTTAAGGCGCTTAAAACATGTGATGTTGCAATTGGAGCTATTTTGGGAAAAGAAGGACGTTCACCGGTCGTTGTTACAGAAGAGATGGTAAGTGAAATGCGTTTTGGCTCTGTAATTATTGATGTAAGTATTGATCAAGGAGGATGTTTCGAAACTTCTGAAGTTACTAATCACTCGAATCCCACTTTTAGAAAATACGGAGTAATACACTATTGTGTTCCTAATATTGCAAGCCGTGTAGCACGAACTGCCTCTTATGCATTGAGTAATATCTTCACTCAGATACTATTGAACATGGGAGAAGAAGGAGGAATGGATCCGTTACTATGGCAAGATCATCATGTACGATGTGCTGCTTATCTCTATAGGGGCACCGTAACCAATAAATACGTAGCAGATATTTGCAGAATGCCGTTTAGAGATTTGAATCTCTTAATGGCGACAAGAATCTAATTTTTCTTTTTGCTCGAAAAATATTTGCATGCTGATTTGATTTGACACTCGACGCATTTAGGAGTACGAGCGAGACAAATATATCTTCCGTGGAGGATGAGCCAATGGTGAGCCAATGGTATTTGATCTTCGGGGATATACTTCACTAATTGTTTTTCTGCAGCTAAAGGAGTTTTAGCATTTAACGTAAGTCCAATTCTCGCAGATACTCTGAATACGTGTGTATCAACCGCCATTGCCGGCATATTATAAACTACAGAAGCGATTACGTTCGCTGTTTTTCTTCCTACTCCGGGTAGTTTTACTAGTTCATCAATTTCGGAAGGGACTTCTCCATTAAAATCATTCACTAACATTCTTGCCATTCCTGCAAGATGTTTTGCTTTGTTATTTGGGTAACTAACTGAGCGTATATACGAAAAGATATCGTCCGGCATTGCCGTTGCTAAATCTTCTGCTGTAGGATAAGCGCGAAAAAGAGCAGGAGTAACTAAGTTAACTCGTTTGTCGGTGCATTGAGCCGATAATATCACTGCAACAAGCAATTCATAAGGATTGCTGTAATGCAGTTCGGTTTCCGCATCGGGATTATGTTTACTGAAATAATCAATAATAAAATCGTACCGTTCTTTTCGAGTCATTGCTTTGCAATATAGAATTTGCCAAAGCGTAAAAATAGGAAAGGCTCCGTAATGGAGCCTCTCTTGTTGATTATTTTATGTTATTCAACGATAAATGTTTTTTGTTGAAGATCATTTCCCGATTCAGTTCTGAGAATATACATTCCTGCAGAAAGGTTCGTTTGCATTGGGAATTCGTTTAATCCTTCATTTGATTGTTTTTCTTCTTGATAAATGATTCGTCCCGTGAAGTCGATAATTGAAATAACGGTAGTGGTCACTTTATCTGAAGTATAGGCAACAGAGAAGTTTCCATGTGAAGGATTAGGTAATACGCTCAGCGAGTTTACTGCTTCTGAAATTCCTTCGCGGCAGTTGATTGTATAACCAAGCGATTTTGTTGAACTATTGCCTGAGCAAGCACGGTTTGCTTGTACGTTGATACCGCCGCTCTTATTGCCGAAGTTAACTGTGATTGAGTTGGATCCTTGGCCGCTAACAATAGTAGCTGTTGAAGGAACTGACCAGATATAAGAATTTACGCCTGTGATTGCCGGAGTAGAATACACTACGTTTTGTTGGAATGCACAGATTGTTATTGGTCCATTGATAACCGAAGGTGTTTGTGGAATTCCTTTTACACTTAATGATCTTGCTCCACCGGCAACACCACAAATGTTAATTGAATATACAGAAATTATTCCTGTTGTGAATCCTGAGTTGAATTGTACTGTACAAGTAGTTCCGTTTGATGCGCCAACAATATTTGCGCCTGCAGGAACAACCCATAGATATGAAGCAGCACCTGAAACAGCAGCAATACTATATGTTACTGTTGTATCACATAAACCTGCGATTGGTCCGGTAATATTACCCGGTACACGAGTGATTGGAATATTTGTTTTTAATGATGCATGTGAATTTCCACAAGCGAAATATGCGATTACATTGATAGTTCCGCCATTATATGAGTTCGAGAAATCAATGTATGCTGAAGTATCGTTTTGAGAAACGAATGAACAACCCGGAGGTAAGAACCAGCGAATTGAATCTGCGCCATCAACAGTTCTTACTTTGTAGTAAACATTTGATGATCCGGGACAAACAGAGTTTGGTCCAACTTGGAATTGAGCAGCACCTACATTATGACGTACCCATACTTGAGAAGCTAAACTTGTTCCGCATTCATTTACTCCTGAAACGAAAATGTATGTCCCTGAATTTGTAAC
>JAKPPP010000030.1 GCA_029547265.1 Bacteroidota bacterium | reverse complement strand
AGTAAGTATTGATACGCTTTTTGTGGAGTCATCGATACGCTTGTAGAGTAGGTATGTTTGACCGGCTACAATTCCAGTTAGGATGCTTAGCATCGAAACTGGCGAGAAGTCTCGTATAAGTGGATGTCGTGTTGTTATTTCATATTTGATTTGCTCTTCGATTTCCTCAATGGTTGGGATGTACATGATTTACCTCAATATGCGATTTGGCTTAGTTCGCTAAGTTCTTTTGTGAGAGTTACGAGTTCTTGGGGGGTATACAAGAATTTTAGGGTATCACTACCTGCTATTCTAACGTCTAGCCTCATTTTAGAAGGATCGCTTTCGTCTTTTATACAAGAAACTGATTTTACAGTAACTTCAGGGAATTGATATGACATGTCGCCAAGGATGTCTTGCTCCATCATGCGCATATTGCTTTTTGTGTTTTTTTCGTGGAGGTAGTCATGGGCAAAACATCCTATGTTTGGATCGAATCGTTCGCCTTTGGGTGTTGCTAGGTACAATAGAAAGCGTTGTTGTATTTCTTTGGTTCCGGAAATTATTGCAAGGTCCCCGGTGGCTGTTAGTATAATGTCCAGGGCAGTATGACACTGACAAAAGCCAGGAGATATGTCGAGATTGGTTGCTATGTCCCACATTTTAGTATACTCCAAAAAAATTATTTCTTGTTTAATTTATTTTTTTCACTGTTCGATACATTAAAAATATTATTACTAACAGTAACATTTTTTTTAAGTTTCATTTAATGAGTCACCTATTTAGATTCGAGTTTTGTTAATTGTGATTTTATTATATCAATTTCTTCAGTAAGTTGTTGAATTGCTTTAGTTAAAACGGATACCATATTTCCGATGTTTCTACATTCTGTTTTTTTTCCGGTTTTGGAATCAATTTTAATTGTTCTAGCAAATTGTGGTAATGTTTTATGGTCAATTTTTCCTTTTATGGAAGTAACTTGCTTTAGTTCTGTTATGGCATCGCCGTCATAACTTGGTGTGTGATCCACATAACTATTGGCAGTAAGGTCACCAACAATGTACACATCACCATTGCCTTTGACATGCATTAGCATATCAATATCATCAGTAACTTGATTATATTCATAAAATCCGAATCCGCCAATTAAACCACCACCTCTATGGTTGACAAAATTTGTTTCACCGTATTGAGCACTACGATTCCAGCCAACGAAACATCCATACGTTCCAATACAACCAGAAAAATCGTCGCCGAATACAGAAGTATCGAAATTTGGAGGTTCGAATGTTGTTACGCCAGAACATTTCAAATCAGAAT
This sequence comes from Bacteroidota bacterium, assembly GCA_029547265.1. GTDB lineage: Bacteria > Bacteroidota > Bacteroidia > AKYH767-A > OLB10 > CAINEC01. The sequence goes on along the minus strand of JAKPPP010000030.1, from coordinate 686 downwards.
CAACGTTAACACAACCTTTTGAAGCATCTGAAGTTCCCGAAAGAGTTAGTTCGCCATCTTCTTGATCACTACCGCATATAGACGGTAATTGACTGTTACCAGTGCATTCTAGGTCAGCATCGACGTTTACGGTGCCTTTAGAAACGTCAGAAGTGCCTTTTAATGTAAGTTCTTCGTCAACGCCTGTACCACCACAAAGAGTTTGTCCTCCGCTAGCACCTGCTGATACTGCAAATGCACCTGTACAACTACAAGATCCGTGGGTACAAGTTCCATCTATTTGCATATCTCCGGTTACATGGGTCAGGGGTGTTGTGCACGTGACTTCTGAAGATGCTATAAGTTCAACGTTTACCGTTCCGTCTACTGTAACTTTATTGGCAGTTCCATCAACAGTTATTGAGGAATTTCCATCCAGGCTATTTATTTCGATAACGCCGTCTTTGTAGCAGCGGATAAATGATGTTGTAGGAAAGTTCATTAGTTCGTAGGCCCAAGTAACCTGAGAATCTTCTGGACGGATTGCTGCAAATCGAACGCCAGTAGATTCGCTGGCTATTTGTACTTCTTCGTGGTTCGTGTGGAGGTCGAAACTTCCTACGCCACTATCGCCATAACGATTACCTTGGACATTCAAATGGAATCTTTTGTCACTTTCTGTTAGTGCATTTCCTAAGCGAATGTGT
>JAKPPP010000239.1 GCA_029547265.1 Bacteroidota bacterium | reverse complement strand
TAACTTTGCCGGATAAAGATAATCTAAAGTGCAGAAGCTAAGCAATGATGAATTAGGTCGCCCTGCGGTAGATGACTACAAAAGTCAGCAAAAACTCCCGTATGTTATAATTCTCGACCAAGTAAGAAGTGCATTAAATGTAGGTTCGGTATTCAGAACCTCTGATGCCTTCAATGTAAGCCGTTTATATTTATGCGGAATAACAGCAACTCCTCCTCAGAAAGAAGTGCTTAAAACGGCATTGGGAGCCACAGAATCGGTTGAGTGGGAGCATCGTAAGAGTACGGTCGACTTAATAAATGAACTCAAAGGCAAAGGCTATAAAGTGTATGCTATTGAGCAGGTTCGAAATAGCATTTCCCTAGAAAATTTTGATGCTAAAAAAGAGCCATTTGCAATTGTTTTCGGACATGAAATGGATGGAGTTAGTCAAGAAGTTGTTGATATTTGCGACGGCGCTATTGAAATTCCTCAGTCGGGCATCAAGCATTCCATCAATATTTCGGTTTGTGCCGGAGCTGTTTGTTGGGAAATTTATCGCCAGTTAAAATTCAAAAAGTAATTATGAAAACCGACAGAATAATTCTAGGTATCGATCCGGGTACCATTGTGATGGGATACGGAGTTATTCACGCACATGGAAATAGAATAAAGTTGATTTCTGCCGGGGTACTTAAACTCGACAAAAACGAAGATCATTTAATCAGGATAAAAGAGATTTTCGACACTGTTCAAACACTAATTGCTAATTACCAACCCGACGAATTTGCGATTGAGGAGCCTTTTTTCGGAAAGAACATACAAAGTATGCTCAAGCTTGGAAGAGCGCAAGGAGCGGCTATTTCTGCGGCTTTAAACAACAAAATTCCGGTATTCGGATATAGCCCCAGAAAGATTAAGCAATCGGTGACCGGAAAAGGAACTGCTTCAAAAGAACAAGTTGCAGCCATGCTTCAAAACATTTTAAAATTTGAAGAGATGCCTAAATATTTGGATGCGACAGATGCCCTTGGGGTTGCGGTATGCCACTTATTTCAAAATCGTCCGATAGAAGAAAAAGAAGTAAAGAAAAATACAATTGTAATTCCTCAAAAGTCAGCAGGTAAAAAACAAAGTTGGGAAAGCTTTTTAAACAAAAATCCCGACAGAATTAAGAAGTAATTGTGTCGGGATTTTATTAAGCGAGTTTCGCTTTTATTTTAGTAGCTGCATCCAGCAATTCTTCTTGAGAAGGATTCAATTTCGGTCTTTCAAAATTAATATCACTCACTTTATTAAGTGGCACCAAATGAATGTGGGCATGCGGCACCTCTAAACCTATAACGGCTACGCCTACCCGCTTACACGGAATAGCTTGTCCAACTGCTTTAGCAACATATTTGGCAAACGACCATAATTCAGCATAATCATCGTCGTTAACATCAAAAATATAATCGACTTCCTTTTTAGGGATCACGAGAGTATGTCCGGTAGCCAGTGGCATAATATCTAAAAATGCCAAGAACTTTTCATTCTCAGCAATTTTATGACAAGGAATTTCTCCGTTTACAATTTTAGTGAATATAGATGCCATATTCAGTTTTTTAGTGGCCGATAGAAATATCTAAAACTTCAAATTTCAACATTCCCGCAGGAGTAGTAATATCGGCAACTTCGCCAACTTTTTTACCAAGTAAACCTTTACCGATTGGTGATCCAACTGAAATCTTTCCTGTTTTCAAATCAGCTTCATTTTCTGCAACGAGCATATAAGTCATTTCAGCTTTATTAGCTTGGTTACGAATTTTCACTTTGCACAATACAGAAACCTTAGATGTATCCAACTTTGACTCATCAATTAGTCTTGCGTTTGCCAAAAGATCTTCCATTTTAGAAATTTTCAACTCTAGTAAACCTTGAGCATCTTTTGCTGCATCATACTCTGCATTTTCCGATAAATCACCTTTATCACGTGCTTCTGCAATTTGTTTAGAAATATTCGGACGTTCAATCGTTTTCAAATAAACGAGATCATCCTGCAATTTTTTTAGTCCTTCTTCGGTGAGGTAAGTAATTTTCGACATAATCGGGCCGATTTTTAATAATGAATGTAAAGGTATTTAAAATAAGGAAGACCTTCTCCCGGCGGAGAAGGTCTTCCTTTAATGGATTAAAATCTATTATAGTGCTAAACGAACTCCGAAAGAATGTGTTCCGTCGAAAGTTTCAGTAGCTCTGTATGAGTAATCGATTCCAAGACGTTTACCTGATTTTCCTAATGGAACTTCAAGTGAAACACCTCCGCTTAATCCCATTAATGCGCTGATATCTTCATCAACTACAGCGTTCTTATCTTTCTTATCAAAAGTATAAGCTCCGCGCACCATGAACATATTTCTGAAACCATATTCAACTCCGATTCCGAATTGGTCGCGGATGAATGAGTTAGAAACAAATGTTGCAGAAGGAGTTAATCGGTGATCAGCTTGTAATTGGATATCATAAGCGGCTCCGATTGAAACTAACGCAGGCAATTCGAATTGCTCAGTACGTTGTTCTTGAAGAACGTTGATATTGTTACTTGCGTTATCGTTACGATATGATAAACCTTCACCTTGGAATTTCATTGGTGTTCCAACGTTACGTAAAGCGATAGCGAAACGTAAGTTGTCTTTATCAGCATTGAATCCTGTAGTATACTGGATACCCGCATCAACTGCGAAGCCTTGAGCTTTCACGTCATTGATAGTTTCAGACAGGATATGAGCAGTCATTCCACCCTTAATACTGTTACTGAATTCTTTTGCGTAAGTAAACCCGATATTCAGGAATTGAGGTGTGAAAGTTCCATTTCCTCCGTCAGGTTGATCTTCCGTTAAACGGTCGATATCTCCGAAGTTCATAGATACAACGGTTAATCCCATTGCTCCGCTTTCTCCAACTTTTTGAGAAATACCAAAAGAGTTTATTTTGATATCAGTTCCTTTCAACCAATCAGTATGAGCGAACACGATATCAGTTCCTTTTGTATAAGCGTAACCTGCAGGGTTTAATCCGAATGATTCTACACCTCTCACGTTTGCCAATCCGGCAGCGCCCCATCCTGAGTTACGTGCCCATGGATTGATCAACAATTCATGCGCACCACTCTGACCGGCACGGTCTTCATTACCTGCGAACGACTTAGAAGCTGATAAGCTTAAAGCCATTGAGGCACATGTTATATATATTAGAAGTTTTTTCATAACTAGGGTCAAGATTGATAGTTAAGCATGTTAAATATTAGAAAGAATCAAGGTCAATAGGTCTCATAATTCCGAACCATTTAACAACTTTTTCTCCTAGTGATCCTGCGTCAACATGGATGATATAAATTCCACTTGCTACTGTAATTCCTGCAGTGTTTTTTAAATCCCAGTCAAGTGTACTTGCCAAATTATCATCACGACCTTCAGAAACGATTTGTCCTGCAGATACATCACCTGCAACATCACGTTTGAATTGGCGAACCAATGTTCCGTTTAATGTATAGATTGATATTGTACATTTAGAAGGAAGGTTCACAATTCTTACACGATTATCAAGCTGATCTTTTCTTGTTTTCTCGTATGATGAATATGCATAGTAAGGGTTCGGAACAACATTGATATAATCTAGTGCTGATTTCGCTTTCTCTGTTACGTTCGTAGATAACTCATATGATCCCGGAACATTGAATTGGTACAATGGATTTCCTCCATTCACAGCTGTAGCTCCGATTGAAGTAAATTGTCTGTAATTTTTCTTAATACGTAAACTTACTTTTACGTCTGAAGAAGTACCAGAATTGTATGTGTGTCCTTCAGCAACTATAGGTAGAGTTGTCCAAGCCATTGTTCTGAAAGCAGCACGAGCAGCAGGTGATGATCCGGTTGCATTTATTAGTTTAAACAATGAATCAATTTTAACTCCATCATCATAGATGCCAACTCCACCAGCAATGGTGTCTTTAGAATATACATAGATATAATGCATACCGCCATAACTTAAACGGCCATTTGCGTCATTACCTGTATTTGAAGTTGGATTCCATTTCATATCTGTTCCGTTTTCTCCAACTAAAGCTGAATTTTCACCGAATACGATATTTAAGCGTTCCCCTGTTTCTACATTGATAGCATAACCAGGAAACCAGCCCATACCTTCAACATCTGTTAGGCCAGCTTCAGTTGCATTTGCAGAAGGATCGCCAAATGGTAAACCTGCTTTATCCACAGAAGGTTGTTTTCTCTTTTGGAATTTCTTAGCACCACCAACATTCGGCATTGTATCTTCTCCCATTTCAAGAACTACTGAACGAGTCCATTTTGATTGATCAGAAGTAAATACAACATCTACAGAAGGAAGGTAGCTCCACTTAATAAATGTACGTAAGTCTAACGAGTTATTAGTTCCAGGAGCTCTGTTTGGCTTAGGCGCTGCAACAGTTTTTGCATTACTAGCTAAAATATATGGAGCCCAAGTTCCTTCTAAGATTGTCTCATATGCTTCCGTAGAATCCATGTAATAACTTGGAGTTGGATTTAATAAGTCAACATTTGTTGTCGTACCACTTAAAATCCAGTTCGTTGTGCTTGTCAAAATTGATGTAGCATCAACATCTTTAATACCTGACAACCATTGGTCAGATGCATTTTTGTATGTTTTAGTTCCACCAATCAACCCGTTGTTAGCTGCTCCATAATTTCCCGGCTCTTGTCCATTGATTTTAGAGATATCTAACGACAACTTATTACGTTCGTATAATTGCTGATTGATTTGCCCTAAACTGAATGTAGCTCTTGACAATGCAGATCTTAATTGTGCATTAGTTCCTGTTGTAAATGTTCCTGAAACAGAAGTTACCGCAAATTTCAATGTATCGGCATTTGCATAAGTTACTTCAAACGATCCGTTGATTGCTGGCGTTGATGTAATACCTTGTACATTTGATAATGTAATTTGAGTACCAACTTCAATTCCAGAATTTCCAGATGTAATAACTGTTACTAAATCAGATCCGTTTCCATAGATATCATTGATTGATACATAAGTTGAAGGATTGTTATATAAGTACCAATAATCGTTATCAGATACTCCGCTGAATGCTAATTCAAATCCGCCGCCTTTTACTCCCCAAGGATCGTAAACAGTTACGTTGATTGGCCCTCTACCTACTTCATAAACAGGATTTTCAGATCGGTGCAATGGTGACGATAAAATTTCGTCAACTGATGCTTGAGATAATTCAAGATCATTTCCGCCGTTTCCTTGTCCTTCAATACGCTTAACTTGAACTCCTTGTCCGTATGCAACATTCATTACTGATCCTGCATTATTTACAACAGACTTATGAGGAATCGCACTATAAATACCGATATTATTTCTTCCTTGAACATAAGGACGATTTTGCGTATTGGCATTTGTTGGATCGAAAGGACGATAGTTATTGTATGCATAAGAAACAACTAAGAAATAGTAAGGCTTGTAGTTTACAAGATCTTTCTGTGTAAATAAATCTTTAGTGATTTCAAAGCTATGCTTTAATCCTAAGTTTATTGCTGTTGTTTTTTCTTGAGGTACCCATGCAGATAATGTATTGTCATATTCGTAGTTTACGATTTGACCAATATTATCTTTTAAGTCTACTTGCGCAATTAATTTCGCTTTAGATACATCGTTAACATCAGCATCAGAAACTGTTTCGTCAACAACTTGGTAAATCTTGTATCCTTGGAATTTATAAGAACGCTCGTCAGTTGATAATGAATCGAAACCACCTGTAGAGTTTTGAACTGCTTTAGGGATTACGGCATCTACTTCATTATATAACTCAACTTTCTTTGTATTTACATTTTCTAATGAGAGAATCACTTTGCGATCCATTTCACGAAGTGCAACATTTGGAGCATCAGGACCATCAAGGATTTTGAAACAGTTGTCGAAAATCGCTTGCGCTTTTTGATCCGCTAATTTCAATAATGATACTGAAGCTAAAGGACCACCTGAAGTAGTACGTTGCCAAATCATACCTGTAGTGATGTAGTTAACAGCACCAGGGCGTAATGTAAATGTACCTGCTGATTGTAACCAACGCATATCGTCCGGTTGTAAGTTCGCAGTTACCATTGTCCATGGTGTAGCAAAGTTCGGATCAGTATTGTCAGGGAACATGTAGCTACAAGGAGTACCTGTTGCACCTGATCCACCTCCGCGTCCGTCACCACCATAAGTGATAGGTAATCCATCTAACCAACTTCCTGATAAATACTCATAGTAGTCGTCAGTTGTACTTGGGTTACCATTCGGTGTATTATTAACGTTCACATAGTATACGAAACGTGACATGATGATTTGCTCACCCGGCTCGTCAATTACACCATCTTTATTGTTGTCGATTCCATCATTAGGATCTGCAAGAGGTCCTTGGAAGAAGTCGATACCGGCAGCCGGAGGGTTAGTTCCATATCCGCCACCACCATCATCATCCGGATCTCCGTTATACACGAATCCTAATCCTAATCCTACGTCGCAACCTACTAAGTCATCAGATGCATTTCCTAAATCCGGGTCACACCATACTCCGAAATATGTAGAGTCAAGTACATCGCTAGAACGGTTAATGATTTGATACTTGTAGAATGTCATGAAGTTGATCTCATTCGCTGTTTTGAATGCAAAAGCCTGCGCTCTGATTTCAAGGCCGATAGGATCTGAACTTGTTTCTGTTTTGATATTTCCAACATCGTTGAAAACCCACCATATCGATTTATCACCGAATAGGTAATCGTTACATTCAACTTTTCCTGTCGTTGGATTTGATTGGTAATCACCTTCTAATAGGAAGTAAGGATAATCACCTGCTTCATAATCGTAAACACCATTGTTATCGGCATCGAAGAAAGGAGCTAAATACGGAAGCTCTCCTCTTGTAAAGTTACCGTTACCAGGCCATGTTTTGATATCGTTTGTTGGGTCTCCACCCGCAACGAAATCTTGAACGTCTTTACGACTTACCGGCCAGAATCTATCGAACTCTTCACATGTAGAGTTAAGAATCGATGGTGATCCTGATGCTGTATCGATTGGACCGCCCCAGAAATCATTCGATCCTGCTTGACGGTATGTTTGAGCAGCTACTTTCAACTGACCGGTTTGGTCGAAACCACCGATCCAAAGAGCTCCTGCATAAATTGAATTTTTACCACTTCCGATTGGAACTTCGTAGTAAGGAGTTTGTCCTACCGGATCCCACCAAAGGTCACCTCCAACAAGGACACGTGCACGTACCTGGTTAATATCCAGATCGATCTGAGAAGATGTAGTCGGACAAGTTGCAGCAACCCTTGTATTCTTAACGGGAGCATGCGCCGGCTTACTTCCTACATTCATCTTCGCGAATGTAGTCGCGGACCAACCAGCCACCATAATGAGGCTGAGCATGATCTTATATCGAAGCATTTTCATAGCGTTTTGTTCTGTTTTTTAATTGTAAAGGGTTAATTAGAAGTCGAAACGAACTCCCAAACGAGCTCTGCGAGGCAAGCTGTAGTTATCAGGATTTAATAACTTGATTAAATACTGATCAGTAAACGCTTGCTGTGAAACCTGAGCACTTGATAATTGTTGTCCGTCAGCTGACTGCAGGAAACCATCATCAGTAGGGTTACCTGTTGCACGGTAAACTCCAACCACATTACGAGTATCCAATAAATTCTGGATTTGAAGATATACATTGAATGTTCCTGATTTCTTATCAGAGAATTTCACGTTGATGTCTTTGTCGATTTTTAAATCGATACGGAACTGCCAAGGAGTACGAGCACCATTGATGATACCTTCTACTGCACGTTGACCGTTATCTTGCCAGCCAATTGCTGCTCCTTCACGAGTAGCACGTGATTGGCGTGTATAAGGTGTTCCTGAGTTTGCACGGAATACAAGGTTTGCTCCTGCATTTGCAAAAATCGGTTTACCAAATAACATCGGACCATTGTAATCAGCTCCATCATCATAACGATAATCGATAGATGCTGTTAATTGGTGACGTGTATCGTAATCTAAAGGAATGATGAAACGAATGTTTGGTTGATCTGTGTCTGTTAACTCAACGTTTGAGTTAGCTCCTGATCCTGTACCATCAGCAAATTGTAATGTATAACTTGCCATCATTCTTACATTTCCTGAACGACGTAAATCGTAGCTTAATGATAAACCTTTTACAGTTCCAAAGTCGATATTATCGTAAGTAGTGTAAGTGTTTGGATATGCGAAGTTGATTTTCGTAATCTGGATCATGTTTTTCAACTCACGGTAGAAAGCTGAAATTGTTAATGCAGATGTTTTACTTACTCTTTGCTTGAATCCAACTTCATAGTCAGTTGTTCTTTCAGGCTTCAATCCTGCGTTGTTTAATGTTCCATCAGGATTTGTTTTTAATGACAAATACTCACTTGGATCATTACGTAAGTTTGAAGATGGACGTTGTGTTAATACATCGTAGTGAGCGAAGAATTGTGCTTCGTCAGTGATGTTGAACGCAAACGCGATACGTGGCATTACAGAAATTTGTGGTTTGTAGTCTTCGAATACTCCGTCTACATTCCATGTGTTACTTGCAATACTTCCTGCATCAGGTTTAACAGCAGGTACAATTGTTCCTGTTGCTGATTGTGATGCAATTACATCCGGATCAGATACGATCTGTCCGTTTTTGTCGTACCATACGTTTCCGTCACGGTAGCCGATAACACTTGATAAATCACTTGCTGATGCTAAGTAAGGAACGAAGTCTCCACCAATATTATCAGGGCGACCTGCAATCGATACAGGATACTCATCAACAGTATATGAATCTAACAATAAGTATTTGTCTTTTAATGCTTTTTGATTTGCATCGAAACGGTCAACACGTAAACCGATATTGAAACTTAAGTTATCAATTGTGAAACGATCTTGAATGTATCCTGCCATATAAGTAGGACGGAATGCACCAATTTCACGTGTATAGTTTCCACCATTTTTCTTAGTGAAGTAATCTTTGAAAGTTGGATTACCTGTGTATTTCTCACCTGTGTAATCAAATCCATAGTAGCTTACTAATCCGTTAGCATTTAATTCATCTGCATTAAACATATTGATGTTTAATTGATCAGGTGATAATGCATCGAAATCAACATAAGCGTTGTTTGCTAAACCTAATTGAGAACGTATGTTTTCATAGAAACCATTTACAACGTTTCCGTTTTCATCATAAGTCGCTGCATAAGATGATCCGAAGTTGATTGTTGTTAGAGTTGTATCTCCTCCAGTTCCGATAGTATAAGTTGTATCGCCTAATGTAGGATCAATGTCTGTTAAGTTGAAGTTAGCATATTGACGTCCTAATGTCCATAATGAACGAGGTGCCAAGCTATATCCACGGTCTACACGTTGTTCGAATTCGAAACCAACTAATAATGAGTGTTTCTTAACGTCAGCGTTACCGCTTAATGTTACGCGGAATTGATCGTTATCGAAGTTTTGGTATGTATTTCTTAAGTTACCGATACCTTCCCAAATAGCCATTACGCTGTTTGCTCCGTCACCGTTACGAATACCACCGGCACTTCTTACAGGATTTAAACTTGATAATAATAATCCGTTGTTATGGTATGCATCTGCAATTGTTCCGAATGCTGCGTTAGTATATGCTTCAGCTAAAGGATTCATTCCCGCTGCTTCATATGAATAATCGAAGTCATACTGAGTCAGTTGAGAGATATTGTTGCTATCAGCATCTAAGAAGTTGGTGAATTTAGGAGCACGGTGTCCGTCGAATTTACCTACATATCCATAATTCCAGTAGTTGTCTTTATGGTTAGGATCTTGGTTGATTTGCTTGTTCTTAGAATATTCAGCTTGTACCGAGAAATAAACATTCTTAAATACAGATGAATTGTCTTTTTCAGACTTGTAAGTAGAAGCAATACGTTGAGTTAAACGTCCGAAAACACGGTAATCGATATCGATAATTTGCGGATTCTCTTCGAAGTTGTAAGCAGCACGGTTTAATGCAAAGCTTCTTCTGTCGTTGTTGTTATAACTACCACCTAAAGTGAAAGTAGTAAACTCAAATGGTTGATAATCAAACTTCGCAGTAAAACGGTATCCTGTTTGCTTTACATTACTTTTTGTCTTTGACTTTTCAAAGTCATCGTTAGTAAAGAATTGTCCTGCATTATAAGAACCAAAGCTTGTTGGTGATGTTTGATACAACTGGATCGGAGTTTGGCTATAAGCACTATATACATCATCTTTCAATTTGTACATTCCGATTCCTGAAGGATCAGGGTCTTTTTCAGATTGATATTCACCTGAAAGGAAGAAACCTAATACTGCACGATCCCCACCATTTTCCAACTTCTTCTTAAGAAGTGGACCAGAGAAGTCTGCTGATACTAGATTGTATCCATATTTATCGAATAGTTCAGATGTTACCACCTCAACTCCTCCGTTAAATTCTTTTGATGGACCACGAGTTGTGATCGCAATAACCCCTCCCGTTGCATCACCGTATTGTGCCGGAGTACCACCAACGATGGCAGTAACCTGCTCAATACCTGATTGAGGAAGTTTCTGAGAACCACGGATACGGATACCGTCTACATAGTAGTCAGTTCCGTCAGAACGTGATCCACGAACGTTAAGATCATCACCTTCGTCTTTTTGGAAAACTGAAGCAGCTTGAGCAGCCACCGACTTAACGTCGCGGGTTGGTGCAGCTTGGATGTCTTCACGGGTCAATGTAGCACCTTGCTGAACATTGTCCTTTTCAAATAAAGGAGCCTTGTAGCTAACTACTTCGACTGCCTTTTCAAATTCGAATACTTGCTTTGAAATCACAAGATCCTGGAACGTAGTCTTGTCGATAGACACAACTACATCGTTAATTACCAGCTCTTTATAGCCGGTATACTTGATTTTCAAGGTATACTTACCTGCCGTTAACGGCTTGATAGTATACTCTCCATCGAAATCTGACTGGCCACCTGAAATTTGAGTTCCATTCATTTCTGCTATTACAGTAGCGAATGGGATCGGTTCCTTGGTTGCCTTGTCTAGGATTTTACCTCTGATGCCACCGGATTGAGCAAGCACTCCGACGCACGCAGCAAGTAAAAACGCAAGGGTTAAGTAGACGTTCCTTATCATAGGGTTAATTTATTGTCAGCTGGGTGTTAATGTTTAGTTAATCATGGTTGCGGGTAAAAGTAGAAACAAATGAAACAATTTCCCAAATCGAGCCATTCATTTTTTATGGTTTTGGCCTCAGAGAGCTTGCCTTGGCAATTCGAGGGTCGTTGTTTAAACGTTTATTTGATTCACTTTTCAGTCGAAAAATTTTGTTCTAACTCTTTGCTTTTCAACGCTCTTATCAGAATAAAATGGGTCGTTTTGGTCGATAATCGGTGGCTTCACATTGGCCGAATTGTTAATAACCTTATTTTTTTAACAATTTGCTGTAGTATGCCTTTTTTTCGGGTAGAGCATCCCGAAACCGAGTTTTTGCTTACTGAATTGACAATTACATCGCCTGAAATGTTGTCTGCTAAAGCATTTATTTGCTAAACGACTGTTTTTCAGTGAGTAATATTCAAAAGCCAAGATTTGGCTTATTTGCTCGTTTTTGATTTCTCCCTCTTTTTCTCATACCCCCGATTTAATTCGCTTAATAGTCGGGTTGTAATAGCTTTAACGACTTCCATTTTTTACATTTGCAATCGGTTTCCCGAACCGGAAGCTCTATAAGTTTTCAGGTAAGGTTTATCCGGCTTAATAATCCAGTAATATCCCATATAAAGTTTAACGCTTCATTGGAGCGGACTTTGCTTAATTGCATTAATTGAATGAGACTAAAATCACTTGAGATTAAAGGCTTCAAAAGTTTTGGAGATAAAGTTTTGATTCACTTCGACGAAGGCGTTACCGCGATCGTTGGACCTAATGGTTCAGGTAAATCGAATGTGGTCGACGCTATGCGTTGGGTTCTTGGTGAACAAAAAACCAGAATGCTCCGTTCTGAAAAAATGGAGAATATCATTTTCAATGGAACTAAAACAAGAAAAGCTGCTAACCTTGCTGAGGTAAGCTTAACTTTTGAAAACAATAAAGGTATCCTTCCAACAGAGTATTCTTCTGTTAGTATAACTCGTCGTTTATATCGCTCAGGCGAAAGTGAATATCAGTTGAATGGTGTTACTTGTCGTTTGAAGGATATCAATGATTTGTTCCTCGACACCGGTATCGGCCCCGATTCATATGCTATCATCGAGTTGAATATGGTAGATGATATCCTGAAGGATAGAAATAACACTATTAAAACTTTGCTCGAAGAGGCTGCGGGAATTTCAAAATATAAAATAAGAAAGAAACAAACTTTTCAGAAACTCGAAGAAACCGATGCCGATTTAAATCGTGTTAACGATTTACTTTTTGAAATCGAGAAGAGCTTAAAACAACTTGAATCACAAGCTAAAAAGACTGATCGTTATTATCGCTTGCGCGAAGAATATAAAACGTTGAGTACGCAACTTGCATTATATTCTATTCGCCATCATCGTTCTTCTTTGACTTCTTTACAACAGCGCGAACAAGAACAATTTGCTTCGAAAACGGAGTTGCAGTCGAAACTTGAAGAGCTGGAATTAAGCCTCCAAACTATCAAGCAAAGCAGCACTGAAAAGGAGTTGCAATTGCAATCAGTTCAGAAATCATTGAACGATAAAATTCTTGAAATCACACGTTTCGAAAACGAAGAGAAAAACAAGAATGAACGTTTCAATTTTTTAATTGAAAAACAAAAACAACTTGAACAGCAAACTGAACAAGATGAAAAAACTTTAGTTGAAGTTACTGAAAACATCAGTCAGTTAAACGAAGAAAAAATTCGTGAGGAAGAACATCTCAAAAAATTAGAAGAGGATGTTGCTAACTTCCGCAAAGAAGCTGAAGAGAGCAAAAAGGCTTATGAAGAGTCGCTGGTTGCGATTAAAGATCTTAATCAAAAGATCTATCAACAGCGTTCAATGATAAACGAATTTGAAACGAAGCAAGCAGTTCGCCAAACTCGTTTCAATTCAGTGCAGGAAGAATTAAAACGGTTACAGTTAAATCAAGAGGAGAATAGCAATAAGCTTTCGGGACTTGAAGAACAACTTACAGCGCTATTACCTCAAAAAGATCACGCCGACGAAGATCTTAAAAAACTAAAACAACTTCGCCTTGAATTAGAGGAGCAATCTCGAGTTTCGGATAGTCGTATCCGTGAGACCAATCAAGTTGTGCAAGCTGAATCAAGAAAATTAGATGCAAAGCACAACGAATATCAATTAACCAAGAATTTGCTAGAGCAAATGGAGGGTTATCCTGAATCGATTCGTTATCTAAAAAAGAACGACGATCGTTTTAAACAAGCACCATTACTTTCTGAAATCATTGTTTGTAATGATGAATATAAAGTGGCAATCGAGAATTACCTCGAACCTTACTTAAATCACTTTGTTGTTGAAACGAATGAGGAAGCTTGGGCTGCACTTCAAGTGCTTAACGAATCTGCTAAAGGTCGTGCTCATTTTTTCATCCTCGAAAATTTAAAATCATTCAGCCCTGTTAATGCAGGAGCTATTAATGGTTGCACCGCTGCCTTATCGGCTATTGAAGGCGACTCAAAATATGATGCATTATTCAAAATGTTATTGTCGCATGTTTATATTTTAGACGACAATAACAGCTTTGAAAAATTCCGTATCAATGATCAGCAATCTTTAGTTGTTCTTTCGAAAAACGGAAATTTCCTTCGTCAGAAATATGCTATCGGCGGCGGATCAATTGGCAAGTTCGATGGTAAGCGTACAGGTAAATTCAGAAATCTTGAAAAGCTTGCCGAAGAAATTAAAGAGCAAGAACATACGATTGAAGGATTAAAAGCTACTTTGGCTGAAGCTGAAAAGGAATTACAAGAGATTAAGAAAAGTATTTCCGAAACTCAGTCGTTGATTTCACGTCAGGAGACAGAGTTCATGAAATTCAGCGGACAAGTTAATTCCTTACAGAGTAACCGCGACTTCATGCGCAACACGCTTGAACAAGCGAAAAATAACACTGCGCGTTTAGAAGAAGAACTCGGATCCATTCAACGTTTAATTGAAGAAGAGAAAGCTAATCCGGATTTATCACCTGAAATTTTAAATCAACGATTAGAGAATTTAATTCAACAGTTGAATGTTCAACAAGAACATTCGGTTCAGTTGCAAAAAGAATCGGGAGAAAAATCGCAATCTTTCAACCAACAGAATATCTTATTGCTTCAACAGCAAAACAGAATACAGAATATTGTTCGCGACTTAGGATATAGAAATAACCAAACAGCAACGTTACAGAAGAATAAAGAGAACTATGCTCTTGAACTCACTTCTGTAAAAGAACAAACTGAGTTGTTAATGTCGGGTATGGCTTCTTCGAGTGATGAGTTGAAGAAGTTAATCGAAGAACGTATCGATTTAGAAAATCAATTTAAAGTATCAGAGAAAGAATACAACACAGCAAAAATCAGCATTGATGCCGAAGAGAAAAAGCTGGGTGAATTCAGAAGAAATAAAGAGCAAACAGATGCTTCATTGCAATCGGTGCATGATGAATTAAATGAACTGAAACTTCAAATGAACTCGTTGAAGGAACGTTTAAGTATCGAGTTCAGCATTGATATTAACGACCTTGCCGAACAAGAACCTGACCCGGAATTTAATGAAGAGGAAATGCGTCCGAAGGCCGAACAATTACGTAAACGCGTAACTGAATTCGGACCAATAAATCCGATGGCATTAGAACAATACAAAGAGATTAAAGAACGCTACGATTTTATCGTTAAAGAAAAAACCGATTTGCAGAATGCGAAAGATGCGTTGTTACTAGCAATCAGCGAAATCGACAGTACTGCACAAACAGTTTTCATGGAAGCATTCACGCAAGTACGAACAAACTTCATCAGAGTGTTTCGTTCGTTGTTTACCGATGATGATAATTGCGACTTAGTAATTTCTGATGCTGCTAATCCACTCGAATCTGATATCAATATCATTGCTCAACCGAAAGGGAAAAAACCATTGAGTATTCATCAGTTGTCAGGAGGAGAAAAAACGCTTACTGCTACTGCCCTACTCTTCGGAATATACTTATTAAAACCTGCTCCATTCTGTATCTTCGATGAGGTTGATGCTCCGTTAGATGATAACAATATCGACAAATTCAACAACATCATTAAGAAGTTTAGTAGTGAATCGCAGTTCATCATTATCACACATAATAAGAAAACGATGGCGGCAACAGATATCATGTATGGTATCACGATGGCAGAACCTGGTGTTACCAGTGTAGTACCTGTTGATATGA
The DNA here is from genome assembly GCA_029547265.1 of Bacteroidota bacterium. Lineage (GTDB taxonomy): Bacteria > Bacteroidota > Bacteroidia > AKYH767-A > OLB10 > CAINEC01. The sequence goes on along the minus strand of JAKPPP010000239.1, from coordinate 179 downwards.
GAACATTTGCCGACTAAGAAATAAAAACCGAACAACAGTAAAAAATCCCGGACTAACTAAGTACCGGGATTTTTATTTATTAATTCGCTGAGGGGCGTTTACGAGGAAATAGTTTTTTGATGAACCCCGGACGCCGATCGTATGAATCGATATGCTGATAACGTTTATCGTTACGTTTC
>JAKPPP010000238.1 GCA_029547265.1 Bacteroidota bacterium | reverse complement strand
CAACTTTGTCCGAACGCATATCATCTTATGCTCAAGCCAACCAATCCTGTGCAACCCAGAGAACGAATAAACTAATTAACATAAATTGAACAGATACTAGATAGAAAAGTGTCAAGTAAATTTAGGCAAGGTCATAACATCTAACATCTAACATCTAACATCTAATATCTAATATCTAATATCTAACATCTATTATCTATCCCCAATCATTAACCACCCTTGATTTTCCATCCTTTTCGTTTTCTTAAAGCACCCTGAACCACTTTGTTAAAATCCCGTGAATATCTTTTTATACCCTTGTTAAATGCAAGGCTCTAATTCGTAGCTTTACAATACCCAATAACCTAATTTTAATTATTACAATACTATGGATCCTCAAATGATGCAAGCATTTCCGAACTTAGATTTACCGGAAATGATGTTTATTAATGAAGCTTTAAAAGACGCTACCGAGACTCAGAAAAAGAACTTTATTCTGGCTTACCAGACGCGCAGGAAGGATCCACAAACAATTATGATTTCTACTGTCATCGGATTGATATTGGTAGCGGGAATCCAGCGTTTTATGTTGGGGCAAATCGGAATGGGGCTGCTATATTTCTTTACAGGCGGACTTTGTCTCGTTGGTACGATTGTTGATTTGATAAATTATAAGAGTCTAACCCTCGACTATAATCAGAAGATGATTGTGGAAAGCAAAATCATCGCTTACAGCTTCTGATAATAGTCGCTTCGCAATAATTTTAATTTATTTCGTTTACTAAGAATGATCAGGAATTTCACCTTCTTCATGGCTTTGCTGTTTCTCTTCAGTGCTTGCAAAAAGACTGAGGAGGTAACCATTTCCGGTAATACGCCGCCTCCCGATTATACCATCGAGAATGCTGTGTACGAGAGCTACATAAATCGCACCTACATTTTGGTATTGGGAACCGAGCCCGACTCTTCCGAAATGGAAGCGGCTAAGGCAATCCTAAAACCCGCAGGAATGGGCGGCAACAGCAGAACTCAGTTTCTAAATACTGTTTTTGCGCATTCTATTTATCGAAATAACGTCTACACACAATTCAATGTCGATTATCTCGATAACCTCGATACAGCGGAAGTCAGTAATATGATTTTTGTGTTCAATTATGTTTTGTCGGATACTACTTTTCAATACGCTTGGGATGAAGCCGGTCGACAGTTGCTGAAAGCTCAACAGTTGCAAAGTGCACCGGCTAAATATGTAGCGGGACAAATCTCTGCTCGCGATTTGCAAAGAATTATGATCGACAATTATTTCTTCGATCAAATCAACAAAGGGACCTTGAATTTTGTAAACAAATCGTTTAACTTAATACTTGATCGTAATCCGACTTTAAGTGAACAGCAAGCTGCAGTGACGATGTGCGATGGCACAAGTGCTTCTCTGTTGCTTCACTCCGGTTATACCAAAGATGATTACCTCTCAATAATTTTTGGGTCAACCGATTATTACGAGGCAAGTGTTAAGAAATTCTATCGTCGCTATTTGTTGCGCGAACCCGATACCGATGAGTTAATCAGCGGTACTCAGCTGTATCAATCGGGGAATAACTATGAATCGGTACAAATAAAAATTCTTTCTTCTAACGAATTTATAGGTATCAACTGATGAATCGATATTTGTTTTTATTTCTGCTAGTCGTGGCCGTTAGTTCTTGTAAAAAAGAAAGCGACTATATCTATGAAACTACTCCCGTTACCGTTCAGCAGTCGGGAGCGGTGAAGAATAATGTGAAATCAACTACCGAGTTTATCTCTATCGCCTATGCCGATTTGTTCGGTGCAAATATCTCCCAAGGTCAACTTACGAAGTTGGGAAATGTTTATGCTTCGTTTGGCGATAAGAAAGTGGTGGAGGATCGCATCATTCTCAATTTCTTGAATGTTCCCGGTTTGCAAATCCCTGCTACGCCTTCGATAAATGGCGATACTACAGCTTTTGTATCTAAGACATATAAGAAGTTTTATAATCGTGAACCGAATGCGTTTGAAGCGTATTATTGGAAAGAACAAATCAGATTAAATGCAAATGTTTCTCCTCTGGTGATGTATTATGTTTTGATGACATCAGATGAATATCGTTTTTATTAAAAGAAACCATGACTATGAATCGCAGAAAGTTTCTTAAAACAGCAGGAATTGCAGCAGCAGGTGCCATCGCTGCTCCGTACATATTACCTTCAGGTCGTTTATTTGCAGCTACAGGAGCACGTAAAGTAAATCACGTTGTGTTCTGTTTATATGCAGGTGGAGTGAGGAATTTAGAGTCGGTGCAAATGATGGATGGCAATTTGATGCCTAACTTATTAAATGGTGCTGCACCGATCTCTCCCGATATCGCTGGGGCGATGGATATTCTTCCAGCTTCTCCGCTATCACAGCCGTTGCAGAACTACGGGACTTTGTTTAAGCAAGTGAAATATCGCCGCGGACCAACAGGGCATTACAACGGACATACAGTTGCCGTTACAGGACAATATGTAGATATCGATTTAAATATTCGCGCTCATCCTGAAAATCCTACCATATTTGAATTATACCGCAAACATAATTCGCCTCAGAAAGCAGCGTTGAATTCATGGTGGGTGGCTCAAAATTTAGGTCCTTATCCCGCATTGAATTTTAGTTCGCATGAAGAGTATGGTGCTGCTTACGGTGCTAACTTCATCGCTCCAACATGGTTGATTAGTCAAGATGGTTATGATGTTCTCGGAAATCCTAAAGTTTTCGGAAGTAACGAGAAAGCTGCGATTTCTAATCTTCAACAATTCGTAAATCAAAATTTCAATAAGAGTTATACCGATGGCTCCGCAGGCGTTGTGAATGATAATCCCGATGCTGCATTATTGCAATCGTTTATTTCTGATCTGTATAATAAAGCGCAAGGCGGACAATTCCTCAATCCTTGGGGTGCCGGTCCTGCCATGAACAACGATATGTACAATATCTGTTTTGCAGAAGAAATCATTAAGCAGTTCAAACCTGAATTGCTTGTAGTAAATATGCAAGATGTTGACGTGGGCCACTTCAATTATACTTCATACGCTAATAATTTACGTAAAGCAGATTTCGCTGCAGCGCATCTGTGGAATACCATTCAAAATACTCCGGGTATGGCGAATGATACGGTGATGATTATTATACCTGAACACGGACGAAATCAATTTGGAAATACTTCTGTGGATGCATACGGACGCTACGCACTCGATCATACTGCTCCTGTCGATTTAATTTCAGGTGATCAGATGGCACGCGATATTTTCTGTATGGTTGTTGGTCCGGTAGGAGTAGTAAAACAAGGACAAGTAATTAATACCGCAATGGGTGAGAGTAGCGATGTTGTTCCTGTTATTGCGAACTTATTAGGATTCGATTCAAGTATTCCGGGATATATCGGAGTGAAAGATTATAATTCATGTGATTTAAAAGCTGCTTTCTACTAAGATGAATATTGCTCGCTTAAATAATTGGATGCTTGTTGCAGTGATAATACTTTTAGTATCGTCCTGCAAGAAAGACGACGCGCCCGAAAATCCCTACGATAATATCGACTACTCGAATAATTCGGGGAATGATACAGTGCTCGATCCTGCTTCAATTGCCGGCTTGCACAAAAATATTTTTGTGAAGCGATGCGCTAATCCCGGTTGTCATGATGGAACCTTCGAACCCGATTTCAGAACTGTGCAGTCGTCGTGGTCGACATTAGTATATCAACCTGTAAATATCTTTACTGTCGATTCAATTAACTTTTTTAATTACCGCGTTATCCCGGGCGATGCAGAGCATTCGTTCTTGCATGATCGTATCACTTCTGCAACATCAGATTATATGCCGAGTAATAGCGTACGATTAACTGCCACTGAAATCAACTATATTAAAACGTGGATCAACAATGGAGCGAAAGATATGTACGGAAATACGCCGGTTAAGCCCGATCTTCCTCCGATTGTGAATGGATATGCTGCGTTTGATGGGAATTTCTATCGCATCGATACCATTCGTGTTGGTGGAATATTTACCAATCCTTTTATCGCGCCGGCTAATTCAACGTTTTATCTTCCGTTTCTTGCAACAGATACTGCTGATGGATCATCGGCAACTAATCCTGCTGCATATACTGTCCATAAAATAAAGTTCTCTACGAATAAAAATGACTTCAGCAATGCTACATTGTTAAACGCAGTGTGGAATGTTCCTATTCCTTTTGATATTTGGCAAGGCGCTGTAAATACATCTCAATGGCCGGTGGGGACGATAGTATATTTCAGAGTTTATGTTAACGACGGACATCAAACTTCCGACATGGAGTTTCCGCGTAATTCGATGCCGGATTATTATAAAACTTATTGCTCTTTTAAAATACAATAGTATGCATAGATTATATTTATTGGTGATGATTTCATTTCTGTTGTCTTCTTGTAAAAAAGACGACAGCAGTGAAATGAGTTCAGTTCCTGAAATCGAAATGGTGTCGGTTACTCCTTTGCAACCTAAAGAATACAGCGATTCTATTGTGTTTACTATTCGTTACAAAGACGGCGACGGCGACCTCGGAGAGAATGATCCCGATGTGAAAAATTTATTCCTTACCGACAATCGTATCGGTATCACTCATCAATATCGAATTCAACAACTCGCACCTTCCGGAACTACAATTGCTATTGAAGGTAATTTGAATGTGGTTTTAAATAATTTAGTGATCACTGATTCATCGGCTACACAAAATGCCAATTTTTCAATCTATGTGAAAGACCGCGCAGGTAATAAAAGCAATGTCATTACTTCTCCAACAATCACTATTCATTCGTGATTAGAATTCGAAGATAAATCCTATCGTTGGAACTACTGTTCCTGAACTGTTCTCTAATTCTTTTACAAGATATTTACTTGCATCATTCGGGTCGGTCACAGCATTTCCGCTTTGATCTCTTACTACTGTTATATTCGGATTAAATACTGTTTTTTGGTTGTAGAGATTCTGAATGTCAACGTATAAATCTAATGATGATTTCTTGAAGTAGTATTTTTTGTCGACGCGAATATCGAGTTGATGAAATACATTCGTTCTAGCGCTATTCAACTGACTGTAGTCGCGCACCGCTTGTCCCGTAATATCCCAATTCGATTTCAAAGCTGTTGCTTCAACATCATTCGGAGTATATGGCGCTCCTGAACTCATTCTGAATTTAATTCCCGCTTCCCAATTTTTCTTAAATACTTTTCCCGCCGTTAAACTCATGGTATGTCGGAAGTCAGAGCTGCTCGCAGTGTAGTCGTTGCCTAAATTCGTGAATTCACTTTTGCCGTACGTATAAGCTAACAAGGCATAAAAATCTTTGTACAGTTTTTGCTGAATCAATAACTCTATTCCGTATGATCTTCCTTTCGAGCGTGAATCAACAGGTACATCACCAACAACGCCGAAGTCACTGCCTTCATTGGCTATACTGATAGAGTCTACTAAGTTAAAAGGATAATGATCATACAGCTTGTAATATCCTTCCAGTGTTATGCGCGCATTATTGTCGGTGACATATTCTAATCCGGCAACTGCTTGTTGATTGCGGATGTATTTTACTTCTTTGTTCACAAAGTTGCCATCGTTATTTTTATAACCGAGAATAGTGTATGTCGGCATTTGGTAGAATATTCCCGCACTCGCATTGATGCTGAAATGTTCTCCTAGATTTTTAGTGAGCGATAATCTCGGTGAGAATTGATCTGCAGGATTGCTTTGTGATGAGCTGTAATTATTGCCATCTACTCTCGCACCTAATGAAATTACAGTAGCGATTCTGCTGAACGTCTTGCTTACTTGTGCAAAGCCTGCATATTTCTGGAGATTGATTTTAGCATTGTAGTTTACGGTTCCGATATAAGGTACTTTGTTGAAAGTAGTATTGGTATAAGTAGCGTCTTCAATGCCTATGCCGTAGTTGAATTTCCACGATCCTCTTCGAGATGTTTCTTCTATTCTGAATTTATTTTCTATCTCTTCGGAATTGTAATCAAGGATTTTCTTACTCTCATCACTCTCGTCATTGTTTTGGTATTTTAACGCTTGATTGTTCAGGTGATTTCGGCTAAGCACTACCGTTAGATAACTGTTTTTGTAATAATGCTTATAAGTCCCTCCAACTGTATAGTTCCATTGATTGTTCTCTGGGATGGTTCCTAAGATATATTGTTGTTCTTCTGTTTCATTGGCTTCTTTGTTGAGTGTTACCACATCATAAGCTCCTAAACCGATAAATGTAAATTCGTTTTTGTTATCAGGTTTGTATTTATACTTGAATTGAAAGTCGTTGTAAGTAGGTAGAAAGGGTAATCCTAATGCCGAGAATAAAAATTGCAAATACGATCTGCGATAAGATGCAATTAATGTCGATTTTGATGATAACGGTCCGTCGAATGTTGCTGATAAATCCGATGCCCCTAACGATAGTGCATAAGCCGGTTTGTCATCTCTTCCGTCTTTGTATTTGAAGTCGAGCACCGAACTCATGGCGTTGCCTCTGTTCGCAGGGAATGCTCCCGAGTAAAAATTCACATCTTGAATAAAATCGACATTCAACATACCTACCGGTCCGCCCGAAGCTCCTTGCGTTGCAAAGTGGTTGATGTTTGGGACTTCAATGCCATCAATAAAAAATCGATTTTCGTTAGGAGATCCTCCGCGAACGATTAAGTCGTTACGAAAGGTAGGAACAGAAGCCACTCCGGGAAGCGATTGAATAACTTTTGAGATGTCTCTGTTACCGCCGGGGTTTCTTTTTATCTCGGCTACGCCGATGGTTCTCAACGAAACCGGACTTTCTTCTTTCTTCTCAAATGCAGCCGCTTCAACTTTTACTTCACCTAAATTTTTAATGTCTTCTTCTAAAGGAACATTCACGATTGTTGATCTATCGGGACGAACATTAATGTCGTAGATAGTGTTTGATTTGAATCCCGACATTTTCACATCCAGATTATACAATCCCGCTTTAGGAACTTTAAATTCGAAATTTCCTAAAGAATCAGAAGTGGTATCGTAAGTGTTTTGAGCATCTTTCAGTAAAACTACCGCATAGGGCAACGACTCATTGTTGATGCTATTGAAAATATGTCCTTTAACTACCGACATCTGCGCTAGGGAGGAGAATGCCAAGGACAAGCAAACAAAAAATAAGAGTAATTTCTTCATATGGGTAAACTGATTAGTACTTTGCAAACAAATAATGATCGATTTTGTTTCCAAAGTGCAAAACTATTAAAGTGTTGATCATGATCCGAATTCGCGCGAATCTTATTTAAATTCATGAAGGTTCATTATGTTTGTATATGGTAATTAGCGAAACAGTAAAACTGTCAAACGGATTAAATATTTTATATGAACATCACCCTAACACAGTTGTTACGCATGTAGCACTGATGGTGAAGGCGGGTACCAGAGATGAAGATCAAGGGGCAGAGGGCTTGGCGCACTTTATTGAGCATTCACTGTTTAAAGGGACAAAAAACCGAAAGTCATATCATATCTTGAACCGCCTCGAGGTTATTGGAGGGGAGTTGAATGCCTATACCACCAAAGAAGAGACTTGCCTGCATGCCTCGGTGATGAACGAATACCTCGAGCGAGCTATGGAGTTGATCTCCGATATCCTCTATAATTCCATTTTTCCAGAAAAGGAAATCGAGAAGGAAAAAGAGGTGATCCTCGATGAGATTCATGCGTATCAGGATACTCCTTATGAGCAGATTTTTGATGATTTTGAAGGACAAGTTTATGCGGGACATACACTCGGTCACCCGATATTAGGCACCGAAAAGTCACTGCGCTCTTTTAAACGCAAACATCTTATCGATTATATCAAAAAGCATTATCATCCCTCTAAAATGGTATTGTCGGTTAGCGGTAGCATCGGATTAGAAAAGGTGGTGAAGATGGCGAACATGTACTTCTCGGGAAGTCCCGCAAAAGGACAAGTGTCGCAACGAACGCCATTCAAGAAGTACAAGCATTCGGTGGTGGAGCAGGAGCGAGCGGTAACGCAAGTGCATTATATCAGCGGAATTCCGGGGTATTCACTCTCTGATCCTCGTCGATATACCTTGGTATTATTGAATAATTTGTTGGGCGGACCGGGAATGAATTCGAGGTTGAACTTGAACGTTCGTGAGAAATACGGATTTACCTACACGATCGAGACAGGCTATCATACTTACAGCGATACCGGAATCTTCTTTTTGTATTTCGCTACCGATAGTAAGCATTACGATAAAACCTTGCAGCTGGCGAATAAAGAACTAGAGAAACTATGCGAAAAGCCTCTTGGCGCGAAGTTGTTTTTGCAATACCGAGAGCAGCTACTCGGACAAATTATGATGGCACAGGAAAACAGATTGAGCGTGATGTTATCAAAATCGAAGGCATTACTCAATTTCGGAAAGGTAATTTCCGTTCCTGAGATACAGGCCAAGGTAACCGACGTCACTGCCGAGAAAGTGCATGCGGCAGCAGTAGATTTGTTAGGCAACAGTAAAAGATCAGCCCTGATATACAGGCCGAAGTAACAAAAATTGTGCAATAAAGAGACTTGTTTACTATCTTAGCAGCACCATGAAAAAGTTATTGATAATTCCGGCGATATGTATGCTGATCAGCTCATGTAAAGATGATGAGCAGTTCTCAACTACTCCGGTGGTGACATTTGAACGATTTGTGACGTATCCCGATGCAGCAGGAAAAGATACGGCTGTCGATTTTATCTTTTCGTTGAAAGATGGTGATGGCGATATCGGATTTGCCGATAATGAGTTTAACTCTGCTTGCGGTGCCGATAATAGTAATCTTTATCTCGCTTATGAAGAGAAAAGAGGAGCGGGGTATGCGCCAAAAAAATTCTGGACACAAGTAACAGACATTAGCAGCAATTGCGATACTACCGTTTACTTCGATAGCGTACAAGTGAAATTCAATCAGCGTATGCAATACATCGAACCTCCCGGAAATAGTAAAGGAATAGAAGCCACGGTTACATATCGAATGGATTATGTGAGCGCCGTAGTTTTGTTAAGTAGTATCGGTCGATTTAAATTTTATATCCGCGATCGAGCAAATAATAAAAGCGATGAAGTAACAACAACAGATTTGTTGTTAGTGAAATAAAAAAAGAGGGCTATTCGAATTTTGAATAGCCCTTTTTAATTGCCCCGAAAATTTATTTGTGAATGGAATAATTGTCTGCTGTTGTTTTATTTTTTTTGATTGCAATTAATGCATTAGTTAAATGCAAATCCATTCGGACCAACGCCTGCAAGTACTGAGTCTTGTATGATTCCGTTAGTATTATAATGTACCACGTATGCATTGGCAGAAAAATTAACTCTTCCTCCGTAAATGTCGCCGTTTTTAGGATTAATTCCTAGTCCGTAAAATTCTGAATTGATAAACGGAGTCGTTGGTAATGATGTAGCATCAATCAAAATCTTATTTACCGTTCCGCTGTATCCTTGATTTCCGTTTAAGTAAAACAAGACAAGTTTATCGGCACTGATCTGCATTTTTACCGGATGTTCGTCGTAGTTGAAGTATAACGTTTGCGTGATACCGAAGTTTGAAGGATCAATGCTGATTAATGCACCTGGAGCATCGTCGGGAGTAGGAGTGTAGTCGCTGCCGAGTGATCCTTTGCAAAGCACTCTCACCATTCCGTTTGCATCTACTGCAACTGATGTCGGGTTAACAGGTGTATGAATAGTAGTAATTAATTCGTGTGTTGTTGCATCTGCAACAGTAACTGTGCTGTCGTCGCCAAATCCTCCGCTATTGCAGATAAACAATTTATTGTTTACGATCGCCATTCCTTCGGGACCGGCACCGCAATGAATGGTGTCAGTGATCGTAAGTGAATTTAAATTGATAACATAAACGCTATTCGATACCCAATCAGAAACAAATCCTGTGCTTCCGTTACCTACAAAAAAGCGAGGCGAAGATAATCCTGTAATACTTCCTTTTCTTTTAAAGTTAGTCATCGAAACAACTTCCATGCGTTGAGAATTGTTGACTGGGATATATGCATAGTTATTGTAGATCGTCATTGACTGAACGATATCACCCAAAGCAGAATTGTTAACGGTATTATAAAGGTCGCTGTTGTAGTAAGAAGAATCATTCGAGATAAATGAAATACTTCCGTTACCTGATCCGTAAGCACCTTCGTTAATGATGAATACACCATTTAAGTTATCGGGAGCAGAAGCAACAATGGTTTCTTTGTCTTTTTCACAAGAAGAAAAAAGAAATAATGAAAGTAATCCTGCAGTAAGCAGTTTAGAAGTAGATAAAAAATTCAGTGACATATTGGTTAGTTTGATAAGATGACAAGCGATTAAAAATCATCCGAAAAATCAAACAGAGAAATGCGCAATGCGAGTAGATCTTTGCCATGCAAACGGCAATAAAATCCGATTCACAAGCAGCCTTTCCTCCGAAAGCTTCCGGTTGATTACTCTATGGCAGGTCTTCTGACTTACTAAACTTTATACACCTTCCCGTTTTGAAACAGTGGTATTCGTATAAAGGTCGACGATAGGCTGTCGATTTAGTTTACAGCAGCGGGGACTGTCCCGGATTTACACCGGATTCCCTTTTAATCCTTTCGCAAGAAAGGAACCGCAAAGCGATGCAAAGTTACTGAATTGTTTTTGATTGCGAAAATTATTGTTGCAGCCCCTTGATTGTCTATTAGTTACGAAGCTTGTGGCAGATGCGTTCGATGTTTGTTTTGAGTGCCGCACCTGATGTTAAACTAAATGGCTTCAAGTGGTTTAATCGAATAAAAGCTGCGTCGAAATCAATATCGAATTGCGATTGTATCACCATTAATTCTTGTTCCGATAAATACATCGCTAAGTACTCTTGTTCTGTTTGTGATGGAGTAGGCACACACAATGCATTTTTCTTTAGCGCAGCAAGATCCATTAATGTTGAATATCCCGAGCGACAAACTACATACGTTGCATTGCAAATAGCAGCGGCAAGTTCGTCTTCATTCAGATGTGAAACAGTTCTGATATTGTTAAAAGTATAGTCGTTGTTCAGATGTGGTTGTCCTTGAACGATGAGCGTTTTTAGTCCTGTTTTCTCTGCTTGTTTTCTGCATTTCTCCTCGAAGATTGAGCGTTGAGGCTCCGGTCCCGAAACGATAACAAGTATATCCGTAATAACTTCTTGTTTAATTTCGGATAGGCGTAACCGTGAGAGCGGTCCTATAAATACCGGATGCAACGAATCAATTACTTTAGGGTGATGCGATAGTTGTCCGCTGAGGTTAATCTCTCCTGAATAATCAGGCACCCAACATTCATCAAAATGTTTAATCATTTTTTTATGAAGTTGGAAGATGGCTCCTTCAGTCCATTTTAACAATGGCGGCGCTTGAATCCACAGTTGGTGTCCCATAAAGATGCTATACACATCATCACATCTCGCTCCATAGCGATTATCACTAAATACCAAATCGGGCTTTAGTTCGCGCACCAATTTTTCGAATTGAGCTTGTTCGCTTTTAATAGCGTGATTGATAGCAGGCAACTGCTTAATCATGGCCAGCGTCATGCTCCCCGAAGTAGGGTAAGTAACATGAATTCCCTTCAAAGGATAACTTGGTAAATCGGGAAACGACTGTTGCAATAGAACGAGGGAATTGCCTTCGCCGGCGAGGGAAACTTTACAATCGTTAGCCAGCAATTCGCGAATCACCGGAATGCTGCGCGTAGCATGTCCTAAGCCCCAATCGAGCACCGAATAAAGTACATGTAACTGCTTCGCCATTCCTTAGCGAAAATACGAGAATCAGCGGTAATACGGAAGTCCGGTTTTGAATAAGACTGTAGGATGCGTAATTTCGTGGCACTTTATAATATGTCGAAGAAAAAATTACAACGATTTGAGGAGCTGAAACATCTCGAGCGAGTATTTCAGTTTCCTTTCCCGCTGGTGCATACCGATCACGGATTGAAGGGCGGATGGAACGAAAAAGTATTTAAAAACGATCATCCCATCATACTTGAAATAGGTTGCGGAAGAGGCGAATATACGGTAGCCCTGTCGAAGGAATATCCTCAAAATAATTTTGTGGGCATCGACATCAAAGGAGCACGTATTTGGAGAGGAGCAAAAACGATCAATGAAGAAGGCATTATGAATGCTGCTTTTTTGCGTGTGCATATCGAGTGGATTGCCACATTCTTCGCCGAAAAAGAAGTAGATGAAATTTGGATTACCTTCCCTGATCCACAGCCGCAGCTGACGCGCGAAAACCGCCGACTTACGAATAAGAAATTCCTTTCGGTATACCGACAAATATTGAAGCCGGGAGGATGTATTCATTTGAAGACCGATAATATCGGATTGTTCGAATATACTCTGGAAGTGCTGGCTGATGAGCCGGGAACGCTGGAAGTATGTACCAAGGATCTGTACCATGAAACGCCTGAAGGCTTTAATCTGAGCATTCAGACCACTTATGAGAAGAAATTCCTGGCCGAAGGCTTTAAGATCAATTATCTACGCTTCAGGATTTAATTTTAGGTTGTCGTAAAATAAAATCCAACCATCATCGTCATTATCTCTACATTTGTAAAAATCTAAAACCACCCGCTATGAAAAAATCGTGGATTGTTATCGGAGTAATTGTCGTAATTGTATTTATTCTTTACCGCTTCTTTGCCGGATCATACAATGATATGGTAAACAGAGAGCTTGAAGTAACGAAGCAATGGGCACAAGTTGAAAACGTATATCAACGTCGCCTCGACCTTATTCCGAATTTGGTAAGTACTGTTAAAGGTGCTGCCGACTTTGAAAAATCTACATTAACTGCAGTGATCGAAGCACGTGCAAGTGCCACTCAGGTAAAAATTGATCCTAAAAATCTGACAACAGAAGAATTGTCGAAGTTCCAAGCAGCTCAAGGCGGATTAAGCCAAGCATTAGGAAGATTGATGGTTGTTGCCGAGCAATATCCTCAGTTGAAAGCTACTGAAGCATTCCGCGACTTAACAGTTCAGTTGGAAGGAACAGAAAATAGAATTACTGTTGAGCGTCAACGTTTCAACGATGTAGTTCAAGATTACAATAGTGCTATTAAAGTTTTCCCTCGTAATATTCTTGCAGGAATGTATGGCTTCAAAGAAAAAGCATTCTTTACTGCCGACAAGGGAGCTAGCAAAGCACCGGAAGTAAAATTCTAATAAGACTATGGCAGCCACGGATCTCTTCTCTGATCAGGATCGCTTGCAGATTAAAAATGCAATTGCCGGTGCAGAACTGCTGACATCGGGAGAGATCCG
>JAKPPP010000234.1 GCA_029547265.1 Bacteroidota bacterium | reverse complement strand
CTGCTTCTATTTCAGTCTTTTTAGGAGCATTAAGTTTTGAATTTTCAGTACGAAGTTCGGTAAGTTCACTTTGAAGTTTTTCTGTTTGCTTTAGCGCCTGTTGGAGTAAAATTCTTAGTTCGGTTCTGTTGCAAAGTTTTCTGATAAGTCTATTTTAGTGTAAAATGAATAAAAATGACAGCGAGGATATATCAATGAACTATTTTAAAGGTAAACAATTTCAAAAAGATGTGATTATTGTCGCTGTTGGTTATTATCTACGTTACAATCTAAGCTATCGTGAAATTCAAGAACTCCTTTATGATCGTGGGATTAACGTTTGTCACACAACTATTTATCGTTGGGTACAAGAATACAGTAAAGTCCTCTATCATCTCTGGAAAAAGAAAAATAGACAGTCCTTCTATTCGTGGAAAATGGATGAAACCTATATCAAAATTAAAGGACGTTGGCATTATCTCTATCGTGCAATTGATTCTGATGGATTAACTTTAGACATTTGGTTACGAAAGAAACGGGATACTCAGGCGGCTTATGCTTTCTTAAAACGGCTCCATAAACAATTTGGACAACCTAGAGTGATTGTAACCGATAAAGCACCATCGATTAGCTCTGCATTCAGAAAGCTACAGATTAACGGTTTATATACCAAGACAGAACATCGGACAGTTAAGTATCTCAATAATTTAATTGAGCAGGACCATCGTCCAATTAAGCGCCGTAATAAATTTTATCGAAGTTTACGAACTGCCTCAACCACGATTAAGGGCATGGAAACAATTCGAGGAATATACAAAAAGAACCGAAGAAACGGAACGCTCTTCGGATTTTCGGTGTCGACTGAAATTAAAGTTCTGATGGGGATCCCAGCATAGTCAAAATGTTAAACTAGGACTTCTATACTCTTTTGGGGGTTCTGTTGCAAAGTTTTCCAAAAAATCTATTTTAGTGTAAAATTGAGAAAAAAGACAGAGAGGACAGAGTAATGAATCATTTTAAAGGCAAACAATTCAAAAAAGACGTCATTATTGTCGCTGTTGGTTACTACCTGCGTTACAATCTAAGCTATCGTGAAGTTCAGGAATTGTTATATGATCGTGGAATAAATGTTTGTCATACTACGATTTATCGTTGGGTGCAAGAGTACAGCAAAGTCCTCTATTATCTTTGGAAGAAGAAAAATAGACAATCCTTCTATTCATGGAAAATGGACGAAACCTATATCAAAATTAAGGGACGTTGGCATTATCTTTATCGTGCAATTGATGCGGACGGCTTAACCTTAGATATCTGGTTACGAAAGAAACGGGATACGCAAGCAGCCTATGCTTTCTTAAAACGACTCCATAAACAGTTTGGTGAGCCGAAATCAATTGTGACCGATAAAGCACCTTCTCTTGGATCAGCCTTTAGAAAGTTACAGAGTGTGGGTTTATATACTAAGACAGAGCACCGAACTGTGAAGTATCTTAACAATTTAATAGAACAAGACCATCGACCTATTAAACGACGGAATAAATTTTATCAAAGTCTCCGTACAGCCTCTTCCACGATTAAGGGCATGGAGACC
>JAKPPP010000225.1 GCA_029547265.1 Bacteroidota bacterium | reverse complement strand
CTTTCGCGGCATCTACCATTGCTGCTGCATTGAAATGCAGGTAGTGCTTCTCCATAAATTGAGAAATCGGTCCTCGTTGCATACTTGTATTGTATTATAATTTTGAAGGGGCAAAAATAGGGAATTTAAGGATGTCGTTTGTTACTTTGACTGTTCCTTAACAATTTGAATGATTCTGTCGGGGTGATAGCTGCCAATAAGGTAGTTTTCACCGTTTTTGAGGACAATTTTTACAGCCTGGCTTCCGGCAGCGTAAAATTTAATCTGACCGTCTTGGTGAACGTTAAAAGCCGGGTTGTTAAGATGATATTTACTATATACCGTTGCCTCAATCGATTGAATCTCACTATAGGCAAGTTTGATTTTCTTGTTGTTCCAGAGATTGGAGAGAACGATTTCGCTATCTGTAAGTGAGATGCGCAAATATGTCACGAAAATAAGAGCGATACTTAAAATTAGAATGAAGATTCCGACAACGAAAAGCAAATCGGCATCTTGCGATCGATTTTCGGTATAGTAATAGGCAACAAAGCAAAAGATGGCTAATACCGTCCTTCGACTGGTAGAATAGCTGTTGTATCCCAGCGTTTGTTTTTCGTCATATTTCAATGCACTCATTCCGGTATCCATGTAAGATGTAGTACTTTTTTTGTTTTTTCGGAAATGCGATAACGTTGGTCGATACGATGCCCTATTACCCAAATAATATCATTTTCATTAACCAATAATCCGGTTTCTTCTTTTTCGAAGATCGACATTTTTTTGTCGATGTAAAAATCGCTGAGCAGTTTTTTGTGATTCATCCCCAAAGGCATGAAGGAATCGCCCGTTTGCGCACCTCTGATGTGAAGGCTCGTGCCGATTTTGCCTGCATCAATGCAGGCCTCGTTGGAAGCTAGATTTTTATAGTCGATCGAATCTTTGTCGGTAAGCTTAATTTTAATTTTTCCGTGAGCAAAAACGACTTCTTTTTCATTCGGAGAGAAGGTTATTGTGTTAATTCCTATGCGGACTTTTTCTTTTATGAGTAAAGTTCCACGGTTGACAATAGCCCGATAATCGCTACTTAAATATTGTTTCCCGCTTGATAGTTTTTCATTCTCGACAATCGAACAACATTGCTCATATGTAAAGCCTTTTTGACCAATTAGTTCATAGAGAATTCCCGGTGCTGTCGACTTTTTATTAAGTTCCGTTAAGTCAATTTCCCATGAGTTGTTATCACTTTTTAAAAGCGATGGTTTTATTGATTCAAGGTAATCTTTAATCATCTCTTCTCTGATACCTGCCATTTCTCCAAGCTGAGTAAATGTATTTACGGCGGAAGGATTTAACTCTTTGAGAAGTGGAGTAATTCGATGTCGGATAAAATTTCTATCGTAATCGGATTTTAGATTACTACTGTCATCGCGATAGGTGATATTTTGTTCTTTCGCGTAGCTATGAATTTCTTCTTTGAATAGAGATAGCATCGGGCGAACGATGAATCTGTTTTTTACGGGAATTCCACTCCATCCCGTAGGACCTTTACCACGAACTAGATTTAATAGAATTGTTTCCAGTTGATCATCGGCATGATGAGCTGTGAGGATATAATCGAATCCGTGATTTTTACGTAACTCTTCGAACCATGAATAGCGTAATTCTCGTGCTGCCATCTGAATCGAAAGTCCATTTTCTGTGGCAAATTCGGTTGTGTCAAATTGACGAATAAAACATGATGTTTTTAATTGTCGACAAGTCTCTTCTACTAATGAAGCATCGCCATCACTTTCACTTCCGCGCAAACCGAAATTGCAATGAGCTACGGTAATTTGAAAACCGTGCTTATGTAATAGGTGAAGCATCACCATCGAATCTACTCCTCCCGATACAGTCAATAGCAAACGATCCTCTTTGTTGAAAAGGTGCTGATGAAGGTTGTATTGAAGAAATTTCTGTTCCATTATTTTACTATTCGGCTTTTTCGAATGCCACAGTTGTTAGAGCTAGTAAATCGAGGTTAGCTTGTGCTTTTAATATACACTCATTGTATTCGTCCAATGCATTACATTTTACGGTAAGGGCTCCGCCGGCGGGAATTAACGCTGTTTTGGTTTCTTCATTGTATAAAATACTTCTGATAACAACGTTGAAATCGAAATCGCCGTTGGGGGTAATATATCCTACAGTCCCGCTGAATAGTCCCCGTTTGAAGGATTCGGTTTCTTCAATAATTTTCATTGCGCTGATCTTCGGTGCTCCTGTCATTGAGCCAGCCGGAAATAAGGCTTTTAGGATATCCGTAAACGTTATATCTTCTTTTAGTGTTGCCGAGATGGTTGAGATCATCTGAAAAACATGGGCAAATTCATAAATGCCAAATAATTCATCGACCTGTACACTGCCTTTTTGTGCTATTCTACTTAAATCGTTTCGAACTAGGTCAACGATCATAATATTCTCGGCTTTTTCTTTTTCGCTATTAAGTAAATCGCTTTTGGCGATAGTATCGGTTTCACTATGGCCGCTTCGCCTTGCTGTACCTTTAATAGGTTGACTGATTATTTTATTTCCCGATTTGCGGATAAAGCGTTCGGGGCTGGCGCAACTTAACCAATGGTAATCGGATTTATATAACACCGAAAATGGAGCCGGTGACAAATTTCTTTGCTTTAAACGCAGTGCCGGTAGATTTAACTCAGCTTCATGAGCTATAAACGGAATGCAATAATTGATTTCGTAGATATCGCCACGCTGAAGGTGAAACTTGATTTTTTCGAAGTTGTGTTGATATTCTTCAAAAGTCACAACCGAAGTAAATCCGGGTTTCGGGTTATGAGATAATAGGATTTCGTCGGAATCGGAGTCAATAACTACAAGAAGTGGTGTCTCGTCGCCCCAAACACTAATTCGACCACCTTGACATATTACCACCGTTTTCGGGACAAAAAGTAGGAAGTCGGGAAATCCGATAGGGTCGGGGAGAGATCCTGAAAGCGACGGTTCGATTGAATTTTTGATGTCGTAGTTAAAGTGGGCGAAAATCCATTGTCCTTTGTTTTTCGAAATAAAATCCTGGATTTCAGAAAATTGTGCTGAATACGAGCCGATTTCCTTGTCGGAATCAATGGCACAAATAAAATCGTAACCAATTGATTTGTTGTCGTTTGATTCAGATTCCGAAGGTCCGGTTTCCAAAATACTGAAACAATTGAATCGATGGGAAGCAATTGTGAGTGCGCAAGCCGTTTTCTCGGCCCCCCAAGCATTAAAAATTGAAGAAATATTTCCGGTCATGAAGTGGCGAAGTTAAGATCAAAAAAACGGATAATGAAATAGAAAAGATAAAATCAGGAGGGGATTCGAAAAAGACAAAAATAAGGCAAGTTGTTGATTAGCAGCAAAATGCATCTTTTTCAAATTCGCTTGATTTGATTTGGATTTTTCACCCAGATTTTTCTCACTTTTACCAATAAAATCCTTTGATTAGGCTTAATAGAGGGCTGAGTAGGGTAAATCTACTTGCAATTTTTAATTTGGATTACTACATTTACCCAGAAATTAATGATAAAATGAGGATAAATTAATCGGAACTTACAGTAAATTCTTACGATACTTTGAAACTTTTCGAAGATTCGTGGGTCTTACTGATTCGATTAAGGGAAATTTATCCGTACATTTATCTGGCAAAACCGAGTTAATTTCCGAATTATCTTACATCAGACATAACTACACGAATTAGTATCAGTTCAAACCTGCAAAGCATGAAAAACAACTACGCAATGAATGTTTCATCTCTCGGAAAAACGCTTACGGCATTAGCGATTCTGACTGTTGTTAGCGTATTATTTCCTTCCTCTTCAATGGCACAAATGGTGTTGCAATCCGAAAGTTTAGAGGGGACGATCTTCCCGGCTCCGGGTTGGAAGAATATTAAAGGGCCAAATAATCCTGCCACAAACGTTAGTGCTTTCTCTAGGGTTACTACTGCTACAGGAACAAATCCTGCGCCTACCGGTAATGTTCAACCGGCAAATACGGCTTATGCAGCTACTTTGGGCGCAAACTGTGTAATGTTTAATTCATTTACAGCACAAAGCAACGATGATTATTATTTGATTTCGAAGCCGTTCGATTTCAGTAATAATGGCGGTACGAATCCTGAATTCAGTTTTTGGATGTATCGCGATGCTTTGAGTGCTGCTTCACTTGATAAAATTGAAGTGTATTGGAATAATACTCCAACTACAACCGGACTTGTTCCAATTAACCACGGTGGAGGAACGAATATTATTAATCGACCAACTTCTGCGGCTCCGGTAGTGGGTGTTGCCGGATGGTATCAGTATACTTTCGTGTTGCCTGCAGGAACTTATAATACTAACAGAAACTATTTTGTTATTCATGGTGTTAGTGCGTGGGGACAAAACATTTATTTAGATAAATTCGAGTGTAAAACATATCCTTCTGCAATGATCAATACTGCCGGAGGAATTTCATTTGAGTTAATTCAACAAAATCAAGCTACAACAGCAGCGGGTAATACCAATCAAATGATTGTCGGTGTTAGATGTGTAGTTGATCCTTCATCAGGTTGCGGTAACTTAAATGACCCTGCCAGATTACCTGTTAAACTTGATGAGTTATTATTTAATACAAATGGTACAAGTAATGTTGCGGATATTATAAACGCAAAAATTTATTATACGGGAGGTTCAAATATTTTCAGTACTGGTTATTTAACGCCTTTCCCTACTGCCGGTATTCCTGCAGGAACAACGTATCCTAAAACACAATTCGGCTCTACTTTAACAGGAATCGGAACCAACATGGATTTTGGTAATCCAGCTGCCGGTCCTTGTTTCTTCCTTGAATATGATACCACTTACTTCTGGTTAACATATGATATTGCAGCAGCAGCAGCAGGAAATAATTTCCTAGATGCTGATTTTCGTGGTGCAACTACAACTACAACAAACCAATTGGTTCAATGTCCTTCGAATTTAGCATTGGCTAATAATATTTTACCTGTAACATCTACGCTAACAGGAGCAGTACAAGTTGACTTAAACTATTGTACACCTAATTATACTGTTGGTACCGCTTGGGCTGGATATACTAACAATGACTATGTAAATTCAGTTCAATTAACAGGGTACGGTGGAACTCAAATTAATACAACGACCAATGCTGTAAGCCTTCAGTTGCCTGGTCTTTCTTGTTATCCAAACTGTAACTTCGTAAAACATCCGCCTGATTATGAATATCGTAGTCCTAGCGTACCACAACAATCTGTTACGTTACAACAAGGCGCAGCTTATTCAATTACAGTTCAAGTTGGAACTTGGTTCTCTAATAATAACATTCGCGCTTGGATAGATTTTAACCATAACGGAACGTTTGATCCTGCTGAAAGCTTGGGAAGCGCAAATTTAGCAGCAAGCGGGTCAGCAACATGGCCATTCACCGTTCCTCCTGGACCTGGATTTACCGGTAATACCCGTTTGCGTGTTCGTGAAGTGTTTGCGGTATCTAATCCTGATCCATGCGCACAATATACTTATGGTGAGTGTGAAGATTTCGTAGTTACAATTATCCCTAACTGTTCAGGATTATACAAATTATGGTTAGGTAATAACAACGACTGGAATAACTCTGCAAACTGGTGCCCATCAATTCCAACCATTAATGATGATGTAATGATTGATAAAACATTAGCTGCACCATCAGGAACGTATTATAATCCGGTAATTAAAAGCGGAGTGAAGGCAGTATGTAAGAATATTACTATAGCTTTAACAGATACGTTATCAATTGATGCACCGGGTTCAAATTGGTCAAGTGCACCTAATTTTAAAGTGAAAGGAAGTGTAACCAATAATGGTCAAATTAAAGTTACCACAAGTTATACTCCTTCAATTACGATTGCATCAGGAACGCTATTGAATTTCACCCAAACTCCATTCCCTGGTAAAACCTATAAGGCTGCTCAAGTACAAATTATTTACACGGCAGCAGAACTTTTAGGATATGGCATGGTTGCAGGTGATCAAATATCTGCTATTAAACTGGATGTTAAGAATAATGATTTAGGTGTTCCTATTCGTACTTATAATAGCTTCTCAATTAGTTATCTGAATAGTGCTGCCGTACCAAACGCATTTGCGACAACGGTTCCTGTTGCAGGTGGATTTACTTCAGTTTATACAAATGCAGCACAACCGATTACATTTGGAATAAACACTTTCTCATTGGGAACAAATATTATTTGGGATGGTGTTAACAATATTGTACTCCAATACTGCTATACAAACCCTGGAGCATCTCCTTCAGCAAATAACGATTATATCAATTACACTCAAACAACAGGTAGAAAATCAACGTTAGTATTAGGTCGTATTCCTACATCTGGGGCTGTGGCACCTGTGCCGGGTTCATTTGTAGGTCAAGTTGCCGCTGATATTGCAGCCAATGGTTCAAATATTCCAAACGTAGCAAATAGTATTAACTTACTTGCTGAATTCCGTCCGAACGCAACTTTTGTTATTAGTCGTCCTTATGGAACACCAAGAGTTGTTGTGCAAGGTAATTGGATAAATAATAATTCATTCTTAGCGGGTACAAGCCAGTTTATTATGAATTCATATAAAACGAGTAGAATTGGAGGAACAAACCCTAGCACATTCTTCACGTTTATGATGAATAAATCAACGGCAAATACAGCTACTGTTACTTCAGCAAGCGGATCAGGAGTATCAATAACCTATACAGCAGCAAATACATTTGCGGTGGGTAATTTAGTTGAGGTTACAGGATTGACTCCGGCAGGATATAATATGTCGGGAACAATTACTGCGGTTACTGCGGGTTCATTTACAATTGCAGGTACTCAAACAGGAGCTTCTTCAGGTACCGGTTTGGCATCAGTAGAACCTTCGGTTAATATTACTTCAGCTTCATCAACGGGAACTGCAATCACTTATACAGCAGCAAATACTTATGCTGTAGGAAATTTTGTCGAGATTTCCGGCTTAACTCCTTCAAGTTTAAATATTGCCGGTATTGTTACTGCAGCAACAGGAACATCATTTACATTAAACGGAACTGTATTGGCAGGTACTTATACCACAACAGGAACTGCTGTGGGTGGTACCGGATCAAACTTACGACCTATTATAATGGATCAAAATGTTACAATTCAAGATACGTTTAAATTAAGCTCTGGACAAATGATTATGAATGGTAAGTCACTTACCATGACTGATCCAGATCCATCTGCGTTTTATAGATTGCAAGTGCCGATTCCTGCCGGTTCCCCAACATATACAGGAACAGGATTGCTTATCAGTGAAAATCCTAATTCATTAGTTCGTTGGGCTATTGGAAGTTATACTACATTATTCCAACGAATGGTTCCTTTCGGGCATCGTGTGGACACTACGGCAGCATCAATTACTTATATTCCATTCTCATTCGTACATACTGCGGGTCAGTTGGATACGATGAAGGTTGCTACCAAGTATTGGAGTGCAAACGTACTACCAGATCCTCCAACTGTTACACATATCGATACTTATAATTCTTCTAATCCGAACATTGCAAGTACATCCGATCGTTATTGGATGATAGGTAAAGTTGGGCCTCAGAATCCGGCAGCGAACTTCCCTGTTGTTAGTTTTGCTATGCGCTATAGTACAGCTGCTCTACCTTTAACTGAACGCCCTACTGGTGCGATCCCAGGCGTAGCTGCCTCAGCGAAAGCACAACCTTGGAGAGCTGCTTCATGGCAATGGATGAGGATTTCGGCAAATGCAACATTGAATAGTACTTATTCAGTTCCTATTGGTAACGTAAGTGCGAATGGAACAACAATTACATATACGACAGCAGTACCGCATACAATAGTTGTTGGACAAACAGTGACAATGACAGGATTTACTCCCGTAGGTTACAATATCGCAGGTGCAACGGTTATTGGAGTTACTTCTAATTCATTTACAATTGCGAATCCTACTAGTGTTGGGGCTTCTACTGTTGCTGGAACTGTTACAGCAGCAACTGCTGCTGGATATATTGCATATAATTCACAACAAACGACTACCAATTACAATCAGGCATTTGGAAATTCAGGAACAGTGGATAGTGTTCGTGTTATCATTTGGGATTGGCCAACAGCTCCTGCTCAAGGATTGCCGTATAACTTCCCTGCTGCTCCGGTTGGAGACTTCACGCCTTGGACAATCACTTCAAATACGTCTCCTCTTCCAATCGAATTAGTTGAATTCAAAGCAAAAGCAGAAGGAAAACGTGTTCGTTTAGATTGGACAACTGCGTCTGAAAT
>JAKPPP010000203.1 GCA_029547265.1 Bacteroidota bacterium | reverse complement strand
TAGCCTGAGAGGTATCCGTAAGTCGCTCAAAGGTTTATTAAGTCTTACAATTCTAAACTTTATTGTTACTGTTATCGTTGTCGGTGGACTGGTTTTCCTATTCACAAAACTTGGATTAATTCAATCGCTGATGGTTGGCACAATATTGGGCGGTACTTCTTCGGCAATCGTGATTCCGATCATTGATCAATTAGAAATGCTGGAAGATTCCAAGCGAATCCTAATTTTTGAATCAATCATTAATGATGTGTTATGTATTGTATTTACCTTTAGCCTGCTCCAGGCTTACAATTTAGGCGAGATCAAAATCGGTTTAATGACGCTAAAAATAATTGCCACTTTTGTCATAGCCGCCGCATTCGGTGTGCTCGGAGCACTGGTCTGGTCAGCGATTCTTAATCGAATTAGAAATTTGGAAAACTCAACTTTTACGACATTAGCCTTTATTTTTATTGTTTACGGAATTGTCGAATTGCTTGGTTTTAGCGGCGCCATCGCCGCGCTAGTGTTCGGTTTTACAATTAGCAACGTTTCTAAAATTAAATTTTCAATGTTCCGCTACAGTAATCGTTTGGAAACCACAGAACTCGACAGTCGTGAGCGTGGTTTCTTCTCCGAAATATCATTTCTACTCAAGACTTTTTTCTTCATCTACATTGGTATTTCGATACAATTATCCGGCATTGGTCTTTTGGTGTTTGGATTATTATTAACGATTATCATTTATGCTATACGAATTCCTGCAGTCAGTTTAACGATTCCGAGAGACACCCCAATTAAAGATGCCACCTTGTTTTCTGTAATCATTCCGAAAGGATTGGCGGCGGCGGTACTAGCTTCAGTACCGTTACAACAGGGTGTGGTTGGTGGAGAGGTGATTCAGAACCTGACCTATGCAGTTGTACTGTTGAGTATTATAATGACTTCAGTTTTGATATTTTTAGTTGATAAAACCAAACTGGCTAAAGTATACCAAACTTTGCTGGGCAAATTCAACAAGTCAATGTCAGCAAACGCGCACTAATTTTAGGTAGAAAACGCAATATCTTGAAGACTGCTTGACCTATTAGTTATTTATTTTGAACTAATTTTATACATTGATCTTATCATAAAGTATCTAACTATCGATTGAGTTTAGATCGAATCTAAGATTGAATTTTGACCTTCCGTCGAGGTGCTTATTTAATTTAAATAGTTAGAATGTTATCGGATAAATCGGCCGAATGTCGATCGGTAGATGCTCCAATTTCTTGACGGTTTCGGTGATTAGCGGAGTTGCAATACGATATTTTTCGATAATGGCTTTGGCGCCCGCGTAATCGCCTTTGGCTTCAATCAACAAAACATCAGCCGCCAGTTCTTTGATAGCCTCTTCGAGCTTGGCGGCATCAATCGTAAGTTTTCCGTCGACGTCGGTCAGGAACCCACCTTTCTCGATGAAATAATTGAACTGGATCGCTACGCCTCCGCCGTGCGCTTCGTTAATGCCGAACCGTATTGAACGAAACATTCCGCCGAGATAAGTTGCCAGAGCAGTGTATTTTGAATCTTGAGCGAAAACGCCTTTATCAATTAAATATAAGTACGAAAAAATGCCCAGCACATCGGCTTTGCATTCCTCAATAGTGGAGTAACATTCTTTTAATTCATTACGCACGGTGGTTTCACTGCCGTCGGGATTTTTCAGGATTCCCGGTCCGAGACCATGGCAGACTTCGTGCATAAGCACGTGCGTAAAATAGGCGTCGAATGAGACGTTTTTAAGTGGTTCGGACGCTAAAATTTCATTGACAATCGGAATCCAGCATTTTTCGTATTTGGCTTCGGCTACATTTTTCAACATTACTTTCTTGGA
>JAKPPP010000187.1 GCA_029547265.1 Bacteroidota bacterium | reverse complement strand
GAAGAAACCAATGGGCAGCCAAAATTGCGTACCTATCCCCGCGTTTATCCCTATGGCACAAGGGCCTTCCACACGAATAAATGGAATTTCATTTCAAGTATCTCTAATGAGGTAACCCCAGTTTTCCTCAATGCTACAGGGTAAGGAGCGAACAAAATCATAACAGATCGTAAAAATCATAAAAACCAGCGGTCCATAAAAATCTCCTTTATATGGAAGAACCTAATGGGAGAAAAAATTGCGAAGCAATCTCTGCGCCCGCTTGCCGGCCCCCATGGGCAGTTTAAAATAGATTTTCGTTGACATTTAGGAACCCTATGGGAGCCTAATCTAAAATCCAAAATCCAAAATCCAAAACCCTTTTCTTTTTTCCTTACCTTTGTCCTCTCTTTCAATACACTATGTTAAAATCAATGACCGGTTATGGTAATGCTAAAGGTTCCGTAGGAGCACAGGCAGTTACCGTAGAGATTCGTTCTCTCAACAGTAAGTTTCTTGAACTAAATGTGCGTATGCCCATGCAGTTTCGTGATAAGGAGTTGGAAGTGCGCGCCGACCTCGGAAAATTACTCGAGAGAGGTAAGGCTGATTTAAACATCAGTATCGATAATAACGAGATGGCGAAAAGAAGTACCGTGAATAAAGAAATTTTCATGGCTTATTTTGAAGAGCTGAAAGCTTTATCGAACGATGCAGGTATTCAAGATAATAATATGCTTGATACAATTTTGAAATTACCTGCTGTATTGAACTCCGAGAAATCGGAAATGGATGATGAGCAATGGAAACAGTTGAAGGGATTAATTCAACAGGCTGTAACGCAGTTTAATTTATTCCGCTCGAATGAAGGTGGTGTTTTAGAGAAAGATATTATTAATCGAATTAATGCTATCGTTAATTCAATTCCTGTTTTAGAAGAGCACGAACAATTGCGTATCGATAATGTTCGTCAGCGTTTGTTTAAGGCTATCACCGAATTGAAAGATCAAACTAACGTTGATAATAATCGCTTTGAACAAGAGTTGATTTATTATATCGAAAAACTTGATATCACAGAGGAGAAAGTAAGATTGAAAAGTCACTGTGATTATTTTTTACAAACCATTAATTCTTCCGAAGCTAATGGTAAAAAATTGGGATTCATCGCTCAAGAAATCGGTCGTGAAATCAATACTATCGGTTCAAAAGCAAACGATGCACAAATGCAACGCACTGTTGTGGAAATGAAAGACGAATTGGAAAAATTAAAGGAGCAACTCGCGAATATATTGTGAAAATTAATCCGAATTTCCGTCATAAATTGGTTCTCTTTTGTGGACCATCAGGCAGTGGGAAAACAACCATCGTTCATCACCTCCTGAAAAAATTTCCGATGATGCGTTTCAGCACTTCCGCTACTACGCGTGAGAAACGTCCCAATGAAACCGATGGTGTCGATTATCATTTTTTAACTCCCGACGAATTTCGTACTCGCATCGCTAACGATGAATTCTTAGAGTGGGAAGAGGTATATAAAGATCGTTACTACGGAACTTTGAAGTCGGAAGTAGATAAGATCTTGAATGAGGGTTTTGTTGCGCTCTTCGATGTTGATGTAGTTGGAGGATTAAGTATTCGTAAACAATATGGTCGTCAATTACTCGATGTTTTTGTAATGCCTCCTTCTGTCGATGAATTGCATAAACGTTTGGTGGCTCGAGCTACTGAAAGCGAAGAGTCATTGCGTAAACGTCTCGATAAAGCAGAAAGCGAAATGCATTACGCTTATCAGTTTAATTCTATTATCGTGAATACTGTTTTGCAAACTGCTATCGAGGAAGCCGAGATGAAGGTAAAGACATTCTTAGAGGATGAAATTCCTGATCCCGACGATTTCGAGTAATCATTGCTTACCTTTACAGTACTATGAAAGTCGGTTTATATTTCGGTTCGTTTAATCCTATTCATAACGGTCATCTTATCATCGCTAATTATTTAGCGGAGTTTACCGATATCGAACAGGTGTGGATGGTTGTATCGCCGCATAATCCTTTGAAGCCTGCTGGTAGTTTGTTGCAAGATTATCATCGCTTTCATTTAGTGGAATTAGGTATCGGTAGCTACCGAAAAATTAAAGCTTCTAAAATCGAATTCGAATTACCTCGCCCTTCTTTTACTATTCATACTTTAGCTTATTTAAGAGAGAAATTTCCGCAGCATGATTTTTCTTTAATCATGGGTGCCGATAATTTAGAGACGTTTCATAAGTGGAAGAATTATGATCTTATTCTCGAAGACCATGATATTTACGTATACCCGCGACCGTTATGTGATGGAGGTCAATTCAAAGATCATCCACGCGTAAAATGGGTTGAAGCTCCCCTCATGGAAATATCATCTACTTTCATCCGCAACGCCATCAAAAACGGAAAGGACGTTCACTTTATGATGCCCGCTGCCGTCGCCGATTACATCGACGAAATGAATTTCTTTAAGAAATAAAAACTATTACCTAACCAACTCCCAAAGAGGTGAAGGTTCTGTGCTTACGCTGATATCAAGCTATTTAAAATCGATTCGAAAATTTTCTTTCCATCGCTATTTCCTAAAATTCCTTCAGAAGCTCTCTCTGGATGTGGCATCATTCCAAACACATTTCTGCGCTTGTTACAGATACCCGCAATGTTTTCAAGTGCTCCATTCGGATTACTCTCCGGAGTAACTTTTCCGTTCTCGTCGCAATAGCGGAATAAAATTTGATTGTTTTCTTTTAACTCGCGTAAAGTAGCATCATCGCAATAGTAATTTCCTTCACCATGAGCAATAGGAACTACGGCCTTTTGTCCGATCTTGAATTTCGAAGTGATAATCGACTCATCAGTCTCGCAACGAATGTTAACGTTTTTACAAATGAATTGATGATTGCTATTATGCAATAATGCTCCCGGTAATAATCCCGATTCCGTTAAAATTTGAAATCCGTTGCAAATCCCGAATACCATACCGCCTTTATCGGCAAACTCAATCACTTCTTGCATCACCGGCGAAAAACGCGCAATCGCTCCCGAACGTAAATAATCACCGTACGAAAATCCGCCCGGTAGTAAAACAAAGTCGCAGCCTTGTAAAGTATGGTCCTTATGCCATAATTCAACTACTTCCTGTTTCATCACGTCGCGAACAACGTGGATTAAATCCTGATCACAGTTGGATCCGGGGAAAACGACTACACCAAATTTCATAATGGACTTTTTTCTAGGAATGCAGGTGCAAAAATAGCGATTTTAAGATGAATTTATGAATAATATTCCCTTTCACCCATTAGAGTGGTTGATAATGAATTAATTACTATGAAAAACCAAAATTCCGGGCCACTGACAGAAATCCTTTTAACCTTGATTAAAATCATAAAATCTATCCCTAGAAGCACTCATCTTTGCCCTCTGAAAATAACGTTATGGAAGGATTTAAAACGATCATCGAGCCTTTTAAAATTAAAATGGTAGAACCACTCTACCTAACTACTTATGTAGAGCGCCAACAGTTTTTGAAAGAAGCTCATTATAATCCCTTTTTACTCACTTCTGAAAAGGTGCTCATTGATTTCTTAACCGATAGCGGTACCTCCGCCATGAGTGATCGCCAATGGGCAGGAATGATGATGGGCGACGAGTCATACGCAGGTTCTTCTAGCTGGCAGCATATGGAGCGTGTGGTGAAAGAACTTACCGGACATACATACATTCTTCCAACGCACCAAGGTCGTGCGGCAGAGCGAATTTTATACAGCTATTTAGGCCGCGGAGGAAAAACGTTTATCAGCAATACGCATTTCGATACTACTCGCGCTAATATTGAATTCTCGGGATCAGAAGCAATTGATATTCCTGTAAAAGAAGGATTAGATACTGAAACTTATTTTCCGTTTAAAGGAAACTTAGATGTTATTCGCCTCGAGCAATTGATCAACGAAAAAACTCCTGAGAAAGTAGGTGCTGTTATTGTTACTGTTACTAATAACAGTGGAGGAGGTCAACCGGTGAGCATGCAGAATATGAAAGATGTTTCTGCCATTTGTAAAAAATACAATGTATTGTTATTGCTCGATTGTTGTCGCGTAGCAGAGAATGCTTATTTCATCAAACATCGCGAAGCAGGTTATGAGAATAGAACCTATAAAGATATCGCTCAAGAATTATTCTCTTATGCCGATGGTTCGGTAATGAGTGCAAAGAAAGATGCGTTGGTGAATATGGGAGGATTCCTTTCTTTGAAAGATAAAGCACTCTCTGATGCTTGTAAAAATTTATTGATCATTACTGAAGGATTCGCTACTTACGGTGGATTATCGGGACGTGATATGGAAGCAATAGCTATTGGTTTAGGAGAAGTCTTTGAACCCGACTATTTACATTATCGTATTCGTAGTACTGCATTTTTAGGAGATAAATTAAGAGCGATGGGTGTTCCTTTGATGTGGCCTGTAGGCGGACATGCAGTTTATATTGACGCGAAAAAATTATATCCGAATATTCCGGTGAATCAATATCCGGGACAAGCACTCGTTTGTGAATTATATCTCGAAGGCGGAATCAGAACCGTTGAAATTGGTTCGGTGATGTTCGGAAAATACAATGAACAATATGAGTTAATTCCTGCATCTATGGAATTAGTGCGATTAGCAATTCCTCGACGTGTTTATACACAAAGTCATATCGAATATGTTATTGAAGTATTCGAGAAAATTATGGCGAATCGTGATAATGTTAAGGGGTTGAAGATTGTGGAGGAGCCGGAGTTTTTACGGCATTTTACATGCAAGTGCGTAAGATTGGATTAATATTATTGTGAATTGAGGGGCAGATGATAGATAATAGGCAATAGATAATAGATAATTGAGTGGTAGCCCATTGTGTTTTTGAAGAGGGAAGAGATTTTATTTAAACGCGGAGACTCCCCTCGGGAATTTGTTTGGCGCAGAGAACCCCATATGGGTAAACGCTAGGAGGCGGCGGAGCCGAGGAAAAAGGACTCTGAGATTGCTGCGCAATTCCTACATCTATAGGTTTCTTTTGTCGAATAAAAATTAATGGCAATAACTCTGTGGTCTTTGTGTCATCTCAGTGGTCTTTGTGGTTAATTTGGATCATTCTTAACCAATATCTAAACAAAATTTAATTAAACACAGAGGGCACGAAGGCGCTTTGCTTAGGACGCTTTGCTTTTTTTAAACGCGGAGAACACAGAGGCGCTTTGCTTGGCGCGGAGAACGCGGAGGCGGCGAAGCCGAGGAAAAAGGACGCGGTGATAGGTACGCAATTTTTTATCTTATTGGACTACAAAATTTATGGAAGTTTCGGAAAAAACTTGAATCATGCATCGTGAATCATTCATC
>JAKPPP010000160.1 GCA_029547265.1 Bacteroidota bacterium | reverse complement strand
ACTCCTCGTCGACCGCGAAGTTCGCCTTCATAGCTTTGTTCAACACCGCTGATACCGATATAGTCACCTTGACGGTAATAAGGGTTCTTCGCAATTAGCTCGTCGTTTACCTCACCGATATAACCTAAAACGTGAGCAGCAGTATTGTTAGGGTATTTACGCAACGTACGTGGTTGTACATAAAAACCTTTGAACTTATAAAGCTTCTCTTGGAAAGTAGCGTAGTTCTCAGCCGAAATCTGTTTTTCGAAGATCGACGATTTCACTCTTGAGAAAACCCTTGCTTTCTCCATTTTAGCGATGAAGTCCTCTTTAGGTATTCCCAGTAAGCCACAAAATTCGTTGGTGTCGAGATCTTTTACCTGACGAGGAATAACCATCAAGTCGTACACTGCTTGATTAAACGCTAAAATTTTCCCCTTACGATCATAGATCATTCCCCTAGCAGGGTAATCGATCATATAACGTAAAACGTTGTTGTTTG
This sequence comes from Bacteroidota bacterium, assembly GCA_029547265.1. GTDB lineage: Bacteria > Bacteroidota > Bacteroidia > AKYH767-A > OLB10 > CAINEC01. The sequence continues at coordinate 4,501 of JAKPPP010000160.1, read as the reverse complement.
CCGAAACGGTGTAGCTGTCTTCGAGCACCTGCACATAAAAAAGGCGGGTCATGAAAATAAGAATCACCGCAGTGAAAATACCTGCAACAACTAATCGTTGACCGCTTCCGGATGCGCCGCTCATGATAATTATTTTACTACTGTGTTTGGGTACTGCAAATCTATATCAGATCGGATATAGAAACGATGTTCAGATGAAATTCTTCTAAGATAAATTCCGATCGGTTGGTTTCGCCGTTAGGTACTGTGAAATTACTATCAGCACCAACGTCACTAAGCTACTAAGTATTGCTCTTGTTAGGGTATTAAAAAACTCACTGAATCTGAACATTTCAATATTGAAAAGCAATACATGATGTATAAGAAGCATCACGCTGCAATAAACGATAAACCATCGTAATCCGAACTTGCGAATTCCCGGTGATGCATCTGCTTCATATCCGTCGCGTGGAGCAATCATTTTTAGCCAACCCGGACGTAAATAAGCCATCAGTAAGCAGGCAGAGGCATGCATACCCATGGTGTTTTGAAATACATCGATCGTTAGGCCCGTAACAAAGGCTATAGCGAGTAAAAGTAATTTAGGAATTTGGATGGGAAGAGTAAGTAAAAACATTACGTATAAAAACGGATTAATCATTCCTCCAAGCTGCACATTGTTAAGCACAAGCACTTGAATGGCCATCAACAGCACAAAACGCAATACGATATATAGTATCTCGATGATCATTGTTCGTTGCTTTGTACCGTGGTAGCTTCTAAGTTACGTTGTTCGTTCTTTAGCAAGTTCTCGATAATATACACGTAGCTCAAATTGTCGAACTTAGTCGATAATCCGATAGTGATGGCGTGGAAATTAGATCCCGGATTCAGCTTCGCTTCTTTTACTACACCAATCATAACGCCGGCAGGGAAAACTGCAGAGTATTCTGTAGTAACGATAGTATCGCCTTTCTGAACAGGAACTGTTTTGTCGATTTCACTTAATACTGCTTCACGAGGATCGTCGCCATTCCAAGTTAGCGAACCAAAAAATCCGTTGCGTTTAATCATTGCGCTCACTCTTGATTTGGTATGCAGTAACGACATTACTGTGCAATAATGATCACTCACCTGTTGAACGATTCCTACCACTCCTGATCCGCAAATTACTCCCATCTCCGGATGAATTCCGTCGAGGGATCCTTTGTTTAGTGTGAGGTAGTTGTTACGCATACTCACCGAGTTGTTAATCACTTTAGCAGTTACGTAAGTGTATTGTTGTTTTCCGATGCTATCGTTTACATTCACTTTTACAGTATCGCTAACATACATCAATGAATTCAACGTATTTCGCAATGCCGCGTTTTCTGTTGCAAGAAGTTGGTTGTTATCGCGAAGGTGAACGTACTCTTTTACATAGCTTACTCCTTCCATCACCTTTGTAACACCGGCGTTGGTAGCATTTAAAACAGAAGCATGTTGAAATTTATTATTCTGAACAACGAGATAGATGCAAAAACTCTGCAACACGACAAACAACAACGTGAAGTTGTTTCGCCATAGCAGTAGAAATAATAATCTCATGTACGAACGATTGCGATTTCAGGTAGTGAAACTGGTCCCGAACAGCGATAGCAGCTGCTCTTAGTGTTGTAAGAACTTGTAACGGTGAATATTCTTCAACGCAATTCCTGTTCCGCGTACTACGGCACGAAGCGGATCTTCAGCAACGTGTACAGGTAATTTTGTTTTCATCGAGATACGGCGATCTAACCCACGTAACAAGGCACCACCACCGGTTAAGTAAATTCCGGTACGGTAGATATCGGCAGATAACTCGGGAGGAGTGATCTCAAGGGCTTTCAAAATAGCTTCCTCGATCTTACTGATCGATTTATCTAGCGCATGTGCAATTTCAGGGTAGCTTACCATGATTTCTTTCGGAATACCGGTCATTAAATCGCGACCATGAACAGCGAAATCAGGTGGAGGATTATCTAACTCAGGCAAAGCAGATCCAACTTCGATCTTAATACGCTCTGCTGTTCTTTCTCCGATAAGGATGTTGTGTTGGCGACGCATGTAATCCCAGATATCAGTTGTGAAACCGTCACCGGCAACACGAATACTCTGATCACAAACAATACCACCTAAAGCGATTACTGCAATCTCAGATGTACCGCCACCGATATCAATAATCATATTTCCCATTGGCTCTTCCACATCGATACCGATACCGATTGCGGCTGCCATAGGCTCATGAATTAGGTAAACTTCTTTAGCTCCTGCATGTTCTGCCGAGTCACGCACCGCGCGTTTCTCTACTTCGGTAATCCCTGAAGGGATACAAATTACCATTCGTAGTGATGGGGTGAAAAGCTTGTTTCCGGGATTGATCATTCTGATCATACCCTTAATCATTTGTTCGGCTGCTTCGAAATCGGCAATTACTCCATCTTTCAACGGACGAACCGTTTTGATGTTTTCATGCGTCTTTCCGTGCATCATCATTGCCTGCTTACCAACGGCAATTACTTTTCCGGAGGTGCGGTCGATAGCAACGATGGAAGGTTCATCAACAACAACTTTGTCGTTATTTATAATTAGCGTATTCGCTGTTCCAAGGTCGATAGCAATCTCCTGTGTCAGGAAATCAAAGAGTCCCATGCAGTAGTTCTTCTTTTTACGGATTAGCCCCGAGGGGCAATATGTTTATAATAGGTGGTCAGCAAACGGTCTTGCGGATATTCTTGCAAGGTAATTTTTTGCTAACTGCAAAAGTGGTTGAAATAATTGAATTATTAACGAATTAATGTTTAAAATGACGAATTCCTGTTATCACCATCGAAATTCCGAGCTGATTGCAGGCATCTATCGAGTCTTGATCTCTAATTGACCCTCCCGGTTGCACAACCGAAGTGATTCCTGCTTCGGCAGCTATCGTCACGCAATCCGGGAATGGGAAGAAGGCATCAGAGGCCATCACTGCTCCTTTGAGGTCGAATCCGAAGTGTTGTGCTTTGGCAATAGCTTGCTTCAACGCATCAACACGTGATGTTTGTCCTACGCCGCTGGCACATAGCTGTCCGTTTTTCGTTAACACGATAGCGTTACTCTTGCTATGTTTCACCACTTTGTTCGCAAATACCAGATCTTGGATTTCAGCTTTAGTCGGAGTTTTTTCAGTTACTGTTTTCATCATCTCGGCGGTTTCTGTCGAGTGATCGGCACTTTGAACTAAGATTCCGTTGAGGATGCTTCTATATGTTTTTTCAGGATGGCGGAAGTCGCATGTCTGAAGAATCATTCTGTTTTTCTTGCTTTTCAAAATCTCTAAAGCGGCATCATCGTATCCCGGTGCTGCCAATATTTCGAAGAAGAGGCTATTCATCGCTTCTGCCACGTCGGCTGTTACCGGACGATTAGATGCGATTACTCCTCCGAATGCTGAAACAGGATCGCCGGCTAAGGCTTTGTCCCACGCTTTCAATAAGGATGCATCGCTCGCAATTCCACAGGCATTGTTATGCTTGATAACGGCAATGGTAGGCTCGGTGAAGTCTGCTACCAGTCCTAAGGCTGCATCTACGTCGAGAAGGTTGTTATACGAAAGCTCTTTTCCGTTGAGTTGGGTAAACACTTCGTCGAGGTTGCCATGGAAAGAGGCAGGCTGATGCGGATTTTCTCCGTAACGTAAAACTTGGGTATTCCATTCGGCAGGAAGCTGAATTCCTTTGTTGTCAGAATTTCCCGAGAACCAGTTGTTGATGGCTGTATCGTAATGGCTACTTACGCCAAATGCTTTGTTAGCCAAATACTTACGTTGCTCTAAAGTGGTTGTCCCTTTTTGATCGGTAAGGATAGTATTAAGTACTCCGTACTGATTTACGGAAGGAATAATTACCACATCATTGAAGTTTTTAGCCGCTGCACGAATGAGGGAAATACCTCCGATATCGATTTTCTCGATAATCGAAGCTTCATCGGCACCTGATGCTACTGTCTTTTCGAACGGATAAAGATCTACTACCACCAAGTCGAGGAGAGGCAACTTATACTCCGCCATTTGAGCTTGATGTGAGGCATCGTCGCGTATCGAAAGTATCCCGCCAAATACTGCAGGATGTAATGTTTTTACTCGTCCGTCGAGGATAGAAGGGTAGCCGGTAATATCTTCAACAGGAATAACCGGGATATTCATGGCTTTGATAAAATCGAAGGTGCCTCCTGTGGCATAAATGATTACTTGGTTTTCGTGAAGGGCTTTAACAAGCACATCCAGGCCCTCCTTGTGAAAAACGGAGAGTAAGGCTGATTTTATCGTCTTATTCATGGGGTAATTGAAGATGTTGAAAGGATGCTGCAAAAGTAATCTGCATTTACCTCATTTCGTGGTATTTCAGAAAATATTTTATTAGAACCTTCTGATTGTTGCCGTAAACAAAAAAAGCTGCCCCAAAGGACAGCTTTTCTTGCTTGCGATTATTCGAAAATTATTGAACGTCGCTGGTATTTCTTA
>JAKPPP010000013.1 GCA_029547265.1 Bacteroidota bacterium | reverse complement strand
GAATTTCATTCAAGAGCAAGGCAGAATAGACTTTTGCAATAACGGTTTCTCAACCGGAAATACAACATTACAAATCTCCGGAGGCGAATACCAAACAACAGGAGGTGAAATTGTAAACTCATCATCTGGCTCATATTTTGGAAACTTGAAATTCTGTCGCAATGGGCTTACAAACTATTTCTGTAGCTTATCTCATTCATTGGCCGGAATAAAACAATCAATTGAGTCAAACTGCAAACTAGAAGTAAATTCCAACGACTACCAGATATCATCAGGAAGTATAGTAGGCTCCGATTATTTAGAAATCAAAAATGGCGCACAACTAAATTTAAAGAATGCTAAAGTCACCACTTCAGGTTTAGAGACTAATTGTGGTTTAAAAATAGGAGAAAACGCTGTTGTGAGAATTGCTTCCGAAATTGGGACAGAAGCATTGTCTTTCCCAGTAGGAATAACAGCACAATATTCAATCGACAAGCTAAGCACAATTGAACTTAATGGTTCTAAATCAAATATCACCAAATTAAGAGGCCAATCCGATTTTATTCTAGGCAAGTTGAAAATAAACTTAGATCCCGGAGGAGAAGTGGATTTAACTTCTGACTTAAGCATTGAATCACAATTGAACTTACGCGAAGGCTATGTCAATTTAAATAAATCATCTATATCAATCATAAACAATTCAACAGAAGGAATAGTCAGAACAAACGGATATGTTGTTTGCAATGAAAAAGAAGGAACAATAAAAAGAACCAACAATCAACTATTAAACTATGAATTTCCGTTTGGAACATCCAGCGGAAAGTACATCCCTATCTTTATCAATTGTAAATCAGGAACAGGCAAATGTTTGTCGGCAAACACAATTTCAACAAATCGAGAGAACACACCGCTACCATCCGGCTTAACCTCGAATTTAGCAAGCAGCATCAATGCTATTTCAGATCAAATCGATCGATGGTGGAAAATTGAAGCTAGCGGAATTACTGCTGATGTAACATTAGCTTATGCATCAGAAGAAAACAGCACTGATGAATCGAAAAAGCAAGAGAACTTTTCAGTTAAATACAATTCGGGTACACATTGGAGTGAAATGATCGGTAATTGTCGCGGTGCAATATCTAACACAGGAAAAATAACTGTAAAAGACATTAATCCTTCAGCGACATATACGCTATTGAGTAATGGAAATGCACGACCTGCAGAGATCATTCAATTTGATGCAATAAAAAAAGAAAATGATTGTGAG
>JAKPPP010000011.1 GCA_029547265.1 Bacteroidota bacterium | reverse complement strand
TCCAGGAACATAAACTTCTTTGTAGAATTCTTCTTTTAAAGCGGCAATTTCTGAAATGGCTTCTGTCAAACCTTTTTCATTACGACCCATTCCTACTTTATTCCACATAATATGACCTAACCGTTTGTGGAAATGATCCACCGTTTTAGAACCATTATTAGATAAGAATTTATTGATTTGGTCTTTTACATTGTTTTCAGCAGCTACGAATTCTGGTAAATCTGTAGAGATTTTTCCAGTACGAATATCATCAGCCAAATAATTAGAAACCGTGTAAGGCAATACAAAATAGCCATCAGCCAAACCTTGCATCAACGCCGAAGCTCCCAAACGGTTCGCTCCGTGATCAGAGAAGTTAGCCTCTCCTGCAACGAAACAACCCGGAATAGTAGATTGTAAGTTATAATCAACCCAAACACCACCCATTGTATAGTGAACCGCAGGATAAATTTTCATTGGAGTTTCATAAGGATTCTCATCTGTGATTTTTTGGTACATAGTAAACAAGTTACCGTATTTTTCCTCCAACCATTTTTTTCCTAAAGTAAGAATTTCTTCTTGAGAAGGATTATGATTTCCTTTAGCGTAAGCGGTTTGTCTTCCTTTAGATTGAACCTCTGTAGCAAAATCCAAATAAACACCTTCGTTAGTATCGTTAGCTTCAATTCCGCGGCCTTCGTCACAAACTTCTTTTCCAGCTCTTGACGCAACGTCACGAGGAACTAAATTACCAAATGCTGGGTATTTTCTTTCTAAGTAGTAATCTCTATCTTCTTCGGCAATTTGTGTTGGTTTCAATTTACCTGCACGAATCGCTTCAGCATCTTCTTTTTTCTTTGGAACCCAAATACGTCCTGAGTTTCTTAACGACTCCGACATCAATGTCAATTTAGATTGATTGGTTCCGTGAACTGGAATACAAGTTGGGTGAATTTGTACGTAACAAGGATTGGCGAACAAAGCTCCTTGTTTGTGAATTTTCCAACCCGCAGTTACATTTGATCCCATTGCATTGGTAGAAAGGAAATAAACATTTCCGTAACCTCCAGTTGCAATAATTACAGCGTGAGCAGAATGTCTTTCTAATTCTCCTGTAATTAAATTACGAGCAATGATTCCACGAGCTTTTCCATCCACTTTTACCAATTCTAACATTTCGTGACGGTTGTACATATCGATTTTTCCTAAACCAATTTGTCTTGATAGAGCAGAATATGCTCCTAATAATAATTGCTGCCCTGTTTGTCCCGCAGCATAAAAAGTACGCTGTACCTGCGTACCACCAAAAGAACGGTTGTCTAACATTCCACCATAATCACGGGCAAAAGGAACTCCTTGAGCCACACATTGGTCGATGATGTTTCCAGAAACTTCAGCTAAACGGTGAACGTTTGCTTCACGTGCTCTGTAATCTCCTCCTTTAATGGTATCGTAAAACAAACGGAAAGTACTATCTCCGTCATTTTGATAATTTTTTGCAGCGTTGATACCTCCTTGTGCAGCGATGGAGTGCGCACGACGCGGAGAATCCTGATAACAAAATGCTTTTACATTATAACCCATTTCAGCAAAAGATGCAGCTGCCGAAGCACCAGCTAATCCTGTACCTACAACGATGATATCTATTTTTGGTCGGTTATTTGGAGCAACTAATCGTAAGTGATCTTTATAATCAGTCCATTTTTGTGAAATGTGACCTTCTGGTATTTTAGAATCTAGTTTCATTATATAGATTGATATTAATTATTAATAAAATGGTGAAATAATGCAATGAAAATAAATCCAAAAGGAACTATTACCGCAAACGCATAACAGATTTTATGCAATGACTTCCCTATTTTGTTGTCGAATCCAACCGATTGCAAAGA
>JAKPPP010000123.1 GCA_029547265.1 Bacteroidota bacterium | reverse complement strand
GATTCGATATATCCGTAATAAGGGTCGTCGAAAGCTGCTCCACTGTTGGTTAACATGGTTTCTACCTTACTTCCGCTTTTCGACATGACTGTGATTCGTCCATCGCCCAAGTTACCATCAATATCGTTGATGTATGTAAATTGCTTTCCGCAATCAAGTATGTACAAAGAAGTGTCGTTAAATAAAATATTCAGCGGATGTTGTCCCGATTTTACACCCATGTCGAAAGGATAAATTTTCATGCCTTCCGGAGTAGAAGAACTTAATTTCAGCGCCATGATATTACCTGTTTTTACGGCATAATAAAGCGTTGGAACTGCTCTGTTGAAGGCAACCTGAACATTAATGCTGCTTTCTTCGAGTTGGCGACCTCCTAATTTTACTTGCAACCGAACAGTTTGAGAACCAACATTGCTGAATTTTACTTTTCCCGGATCTTTGCCTGTATAAGTTTCTCTGGAATTTCCATTTTCATCAAGCGTTCCTTCCGGAAAAGTCCAAAGGTATTCTTCCTCAAGACCTTCGGGATTGGGTAATTCCACTTCAAAACTTACATAGGTAGTTTGAACTTCGCACATTCCTCCTTCTATGGGTTTCAACTTCATAATAGGACGAATATCGCTGATAAATATTTTTTGAATCACGTATCCTTTGCCTTCTACAGTGAGTTTAACCTGATATGTTCCGGCCTGAGTATATTTATGTATTACTGTTGTGCCGGTAGCATTTGTGCCATCTCCAAAATCCCATGTACAACCAGTAGTAGCAGAAGTGGTTTCAAATTTTATTTCTGCCCCAACATAATAATCTAATTGATAGGAATTATCATTCACCGAATAAGTGAAAGTTACATCCGGTGAAGGGAATTCTTCAATTGCCGGCATTTCGTCCTTGCAACTTCCGGTAAAAAAGACAAGCAAACCGAATATGCCCAGATATTTTATTATTTGTTTCGTTTTCATAAGCGAATTATTTAATAGTTTCACGAATTATGAATGTTCCCGCTATTGAATTGATAAAGTATGAGATACATTCGATGCTTTCAATTGGTTAATTAAGTGTTATAATCGATTTGGTTGACAATCCCGCTGTTCCTTTTCTGTCGATCGCTTTTATGAGCGCATTCAATTGATAACTGCGTGAAAATTCAACATCGTAATTGTTGTTGGAAGC